>CAZYCY010000313.1:0-3294 GCA_964646145.1 uncultured Thiotrichaceae bacterium | reverse complement strand
GACTGGCTTTAAAGGATTGCAATTTATTGCCTGACTCCCATCTATTTTTAGCATAAAGCAATAACAGCAATACTTATCATTTGTACTTGTAAAAAATTATAATCGCCCATAAAAAACCCCGCAACAAACCAATGGGATCCTATGTAAAACCCACTTACTTATGAAAACTCAACTTCTTCGCCCTGCCTGCATTCTAAGGCGTAGCGCATTCAATTTAATAAAGCCATCCGCATCTTTATGGTCGTAAGCACCGCCATCATCTTCAAAAGTAGCGATATTTTCATCAAACAATGAGTCATCCGATTTTCGCCCAACCACATCAACATTGCCTTTGTATAATTTTAAACGCACTACGCCGTTAACAAACTGCTGCGAAGCGTCAATCATCTGTTGCAGCATTTCGCGCTCGGCACTCCACCAGTAACCGTTGTAAATCAATTTGGCGTAACGTGGCATTAACTCATCTTTTAAGTGCGCGACTTCGCGATCCAGGGTTAATGACTCCATGGCGCGGTGGGCTCGTAACATGATGGTGCCACCTGGCGTTTCATAGCAGCCGCGTGATTTCATGCCAATGTAGCGGTTCTCCACAATGTCCAGACGACCAATGCCATTTTCTCCGCCAAGACGATTTAGTTCAGTCAGCACCTGTGCTGGTGTTTTTGCTTCGCCATTTATCGCGACAATGTCACCACTCTGGTATGTTAATTCGATATATGTTGCATTATCAGGCGCATTTTTCAATGACACTGTCCAGCGCCACATATCCTCTTCTGCTTCTGCCCATGGGTCCTCCAGTATGCCGCCCTCATAAGAAATATGTAGCAGATTTGCATCCATTGAATAAGGTGATTTTTTGCCCTTATTAAAATCGACTTCGATACCGTGTTTTTCGGCATAAGCCATCAGTTTTTCACGCGACAGTAAATCCCACTCACGCCAGGGCGCAATGACGTGCACACCGGGTTTAAGCGCATATGCGCCTAATTCAAATCGAATCTGGTCATTTCCCTTGCCCGTAGCACCGTGAGAAATGGCATCAGCCCCCGTTTCATTAGCAATCTCAACCATGCGTTTTGCAATAAGAGGACGTGCAATCGAGGTGCCTAATAAATACTCACCCTCATACACGGCATTGGCACGAAACATGGGAAACACATAATCAGCAACAAATTCCTGCTCCAGGTTTTCAATATAAATCTCTTTAACACCTAATGCTTCGGCTTTGCCACGCACAGAATCAACTTCTTCGCCCTGCCCAATATCCGCTGTAAAAGTCACCACTTCACATTGATACTCATCTTGCAACCACTTCAATATAACAGAAGTATCAAGGCCGCCCGAATAGGCAAGTACGACTTTTTTAACCATCTTTTTTTTATCATGGGCTTTCGCAGACATGGTGTTTTTCCAGTTGTGTGTTCTTATGTGAGTTGCGCAGTATACTTAAAAACAAAAACATATCCACTACAGTGAACACAGGGGGGGGCTTTGCAACGCAGCCACTCCATCCTTTGGTTCGTAAACGCCACATCCATGTGGCACTGCTGGCGAAAAGATACGTGCTATAAATGGGGGATTCTTGAGTGCGAGAGGTATAATATACGACTATCCATCGACTAACAAACTTTCACCTCCCATTGCACTCACAACATTAGTGATTGCGCTGGGGATGATTAGTTTAGCGGCATTGGTACTATCAAACTGCTTTTAAGAGCTAAAAAACATGCACAATACAAAAGAAGATCAACTTGAAGAACTCATCTTACAGGAAAGCATTGTCAGTGCTGCTGGTCTGAATGCTGAACAAGTATTAATTGGCATTAAAGGCGACCCGTCCTTACGTGAAAGTGCTGCGCTAAGAAAACGCTATGACAGCAAAGTTGACAGCCTGTTTGATGAACTCGAACCCAATTTAGAAGACATTATGCTGAATCGTGGTATCTATCGAATTTTTGTTGGTTTCAATAGCGGTGAGATTCGAACAGACTCAGTGTTTGATCCACTACGCCAGGAGATACATGATGCTGAAAAAATTGCCGATAAAGAGTATATCCATCGCCATTTTCCACAAATTAACTACGATGACAAAATTTCCTTGATGCGTGAGTTATATGCTGCCCTGCGTACAAGTGAGCATTATAAAAACATACCCGGCTACTGGAAAAATATTTTAAATCGTCGCTCACAAAAGTGGCGACCTCTGGAGCCCGAGAATATTTCAAAAATATTAACCACAGTAAAAAGACTGCGTGACATCGAAGGCTATTATTTACGCAATATAACAATATGTATTGTGCAAGGCATTGTCAGAATGCAGTTTAATTGTGATGGCACGCAAATTATTGATGCGCATAACTTTAAAGATTTTCTTGAAGAGAACATTTAATGATATTTCTCGGTAGTCATATGCCCCGGTTCACGGCGGCGATGTTTTCTTAAACCTCGCTTTTCCAGGCATTGTGATGCACCAGCGATCATCGCTGAATTGCCACACATCATAATATGTGAGTCTATTTCATTGATATTGATTCCGGATTTTTTCTCAAATGAACCATCTTCTATGCTCTGTGTAATTCGCTGACAAATCGCACCACCTATGTTCTCACGGGTAATAAACGGCACAAAAACAAACTGATCGGCGTATTGTTTTTCAATTGTAGCTATTTGATTTCGATAGCAAAGCTCTGAATTATCTCTTACCGAATAGCCCAGTACGATTTTTTCAAAACGCTGCCAAACTTTTCCCGTTTTTAAGATAGAAAGAAAAGGCCCCACGCCCGTACCCGTTGCCAGCAACCATAAATGTTTACATTGTGGAACTTCACTAACAATTAAAAAACCATTAGCTTTATCGGCAACAAAAACCTCAGCACCCGCTTCAAGCGCGGCTAATTTTGGCGTCAACGGCCCTTCATCGACTATATTAAAAAAAATCTCTAGATAGTCATCGCCCGGTTTATTCACTAATGAATAAGGTCTTGCAACACGTTCTTCTGCCACATCAAGTGCCACACGAACAAATTGACCCGCTTCAAATTTTTTTAGATCGGACTGAATACGTAACGAAAATAAACGCGCATTCCACTGTATCTTTTCAACCACTTTACTGCTTAACCAGTCAGCCATATTGCCCCCTTTATACTGCAAAACAGTACACCATAAACTGATGATAAAACTTACCCTCAATCTATAGGAGACTGTATCCCACGGGGAGAGTTCGCCTGATGCTCTCTTTTGCCGCCAAATGATACCAGGTGAAGCTTTTATGTTGCCGCTATTATCTGGCTTGCA
>CAZYCY010000312.1:0-3307 GCA_964646145.1 uncultured Thiotrichaceae bacterium | reverse complement strand
GTCCTTAAAAATCAATAACCTGCGTCCTTTTCCAAAATTACGCTGAGCAGTTACTTTTAATTAAGTATAAATTAAAATATATATAAATTTCAATTAGATATGTGTTTTAGTTATAACTTCTCCAGTATTAGGTATAAAAAATGACGATGATTAATCGTTGTGAAAGTATTTGCATTATATAATTCACGAACGAGCAGACGTGTGCTGTAAATAAAGAAAAGGAGTAGTGTATGAGATGGTTGCATTATGCAACGCTTTATATAACGATGGGGAATTCTTTAAATTACCAGTTTGAATTTTGTTTATCGCCATAAACTTTCTGCTAATATTACCTACTATGATTACTTACCCGAATATTGACCCAGTTGCACTTTCCATAGGTTCACTAAATATACATTGGTACGGATTAATGTACCTTGTTGGTTTTATTGGCGCCTGGATTTATGGTGTGCAGCGCACTAAACGCAAAGACCTCAACTGGACCCGAAAGCAGGTAGAGGATGTCATTTTCTACGGTGCACTGGGGGTTATTCTTGGTGCACGATTGGGTTATACCCTGTTTTATAGTTTCTCATCCTTTATAGATAACCCAATTTCAATCTTTTATATCTGGCAAGGAGGGATGTCATTTCATGGTGGCATGCTGGGTGTATTTATCGCGTTTTATATCTTTGCGCGTAAAAACAACATGACTTTTTTCCAGGTATCAGACTTTGTTGCGCCCTGGGCGCCGATCGGTCTGGGTGCAGGGCGCATTGGTAATTTTATAAATGTGGAGTTATGGGGCAGACCAATGGAAACTGTTATGCCCTGGGCATTTGATTTTGGTGACCATATCGCACGCCACCCCTCTTCTTTATATCAGTCGCTTACTGAAGGTTTGCTATTATTTATAATTTTGTGGTGGTATTCGTCAAAACCGCGACCATTGATGGCGGTGTCTGCAGTATTTATGTTTTGCTATGGCAGTTTCCGCTTTATAACGGAATTTTTTAGAACCCCTGACTCACATTTAGGTTTTATCGCTTTTGACTGGTTAACCATGGGGCAGACGTTATCATTTCCAATGATAATCGTTGGTGCTGTTGTTTTTTATATGGCACATAAAAAAGTAGATAATGACAAGCCTGGCTCTAATGCCGGTGCCGTAAAAAAATGAAGCAATACCATAATCTAATGCGCCATGTACTTGATAATGGCGCAAAAAAGGAAGATAGGACAGGCACTGGCACTCTGTCAGTGTTTGGCCATCAAATGCGTTTTGATTTGAGCGAAGGCTTTCCATTGGTGACGACCAAAAAATGCCACATAAAATCAATTATTCACGAACTACTCTGGTTTTTAAGTGGTGAAACCAATATTAAATACCTGCAGGATAATGGTGTTCGTATCTGGAATGAGTGGGCCGATAAAGACGGTAATCTGGGTCCGGTTTATGGCTATCAGTGGCGATCCTGGTCGGCAGGCAATGGTGTGCAGATTGATCAGATAAGCCAGGTTATTGAGCAGATAATAAACACGCCTGATTCTCGCCGCATGATCGTCAGTGCCTGGAATGTCGGCGAAATAGAGAATATGGCATTACCACCCTGTCACATGATGTTCCAGTTTTATGTGGCTGACGGCAAACTCTCATGCCAGTTATATCAGCGTAGTGCCGATATTTTTTTGGGCGTACCTTTTAATATTGCCTCCTATGCGTTACTCACCATGATGGTGGCACAGGTTTGTGATTTGGCGCCAGGTGACTTTGTGCACACATTTGGTGATGCGCATTTATATTCAAATCACCTTGAACAAGCCAATGAGCAGTTAAGTCGTAAGCCATTTCCGCTGCCAGTGATGAAAATTAATCCAGATGTGAAATCAATCTTCGACTTTAAATTTACAGATTTTGAACTGCTAGGTTATGAGGCGCATCCGCATATCAAAGCGGCTGTAGCTGTTTAGTTTTTATGCCGAATAGCACACAAAAGGCGTAAAAGGGCATATACCTACCTCCTCGCAAACACAAAAACCTAAGTATTTGCGTCTTTCGTGCCTGTGTCGTACAAAGGTCTCAGTTTATGACTATTTCAATTATCGCAGCCATGGATCGTAACCGTCTGATAGGCAACAAAAATCAGCTTCCCTGGCATCTGCCTGTTGATTTTGTACATTTTAAATCCGTAACCATGGGCAAGCCTATTATTATGGGTCGAAAAACTTATGAATCAATTGGCAAGCCATTACCCGGTCGTAAAAATATTGTTTTAAGTAGAAATACCGATATTCAACATGAAGACGTAGTTTGTGTTCATTCTATTAAGCAAGCGATTGCTGAAGCGGCTGAAGCAAAAGAAGTGATGATTATTGGTGGTGGGGCAATTTATCAAATGATGTTGCCACAGGCTGATCGATTGTATATAACTTATGTTGATGCCGAGTTTGAGGGTGATGCCTGGTTTCCTTTAATTGATCAGCGTTTATGGTTAGAAAAAGAGTCAGTGTTACAGCTCGCAGATGAGAAGAATGATTATAATTGCCGATTTGTTACACTGGAAAGAATACATAGCTCCGATACTTTATAAGGTAGCAATGTTTGCCACCATGTTCTTGTTCACATCAATCGCCTGAGCATCAGCTGAAATCAAGTAATGGGTTTTATTCTTTTCATCCGTTTCGTTAACAAGTCGAATGATATTTCATGGCAAAATATAATAAATTAACAACCAGAAAGAAAATGCTTTTTGCCAAACCAGTAATAGGATTTGCTGCTTATTCTGGAACAGGAAAAACTACATTGTTGAAAAAATTATTGCCAATAATGAAGCAGCAGGGCTTGCGAGTTGCGGTAATTAAACAGACGCACCACGATTTTGAAATAGACAAACCTGGCAAAGACAGCTATAAATTAAGAAAGGCAGGTGCAAATCAAATGTTGATTGCATCAGAAAAACGCTGCGCTTTAGTTATAGAATATGATGAGCCAGTGGCAACGGACCTACCTGGGCTGGTTAATAAACTGGACCTGAAAAACATTGATCTGGTACTGGTAGAAGGTTTTAAGAGTCTGCCTTTTGCTAAAATTGAATTACATCGAGCAGCCACAGGTAACAGGCTGATTTTTCCTGAAGATAATAATATTATTGCTGTTGCTTCAGATGAGAACATTGATTCCGGTGGTCTACCTTTATTAAATTTAAACTCAGCTGAAGAAGTTGTGGGTTATATTAATCGCTGGTTAAAGCTTAACCTTTAGCGCCTTAGCCATCCTCACTAGAGGCGTTTTCAATTAGGCTGTTATCGTTGCTATGCCCCATTTTTT
>CAZYCY010000311.1:0-3311 GCA_964646145.1 uncultured Thiotrichaceae bacterium | reverse complement strand
AGTCGGGGCAGTCTATCGTTTTGATACTGTCGCTAGGAGCTTGTCCGAGAATGGATGCTACCGTCAAGCCCCGCTTTGGTAAACATGGGGACGTATTTACGGCGTGTCCATCCTTTGCTCCGTAATCGCCACATTCATGTGGCACTACTCTCAAAACGATAGACTGCCCCGACTTATTGAGAAGTTACGCATATAGAGTGCAAGATATTGATTCGTAGAGCAAGAGCTTACTCTATATGTGTGCGAGTACTTGCAGGATTTAGGTCTAGCTTAGGAGCAACCTATGAAACATCAAATATTGACCCTTATATTTGCTATCGCACTTTCGACAAGCGCAAGCGTTACTTTTGCCGGTGATATTACAGCAGGAAAAGCGAAATCAGTCACCTGTACTGCTTGTCACGGCGCAGACGGTATTAGTGTTATACCCAGCAGCCTGGCTGGTCAGAAAGAAGCATACCTTGCCAAAGCAATGAAGGATTTTAGATCTAGAACCCGCTCAGACCCAACAATGAATGCCATGGCTGCACCTTTAAGCGATGCTGACATTGCGAATCTTGCAGCATATTACGCCAGTCTCTAATAAGTACTCTGACGCAATATTTTAATTAAGCTTTTCAGGTTCCAAAAAAACATTAATGGCTGCACTGGCATTGGTGTTTTTTTGTGCTTACTCCAGTTTGCTTTCCCCGCCCACCTTTACGCCGCTACAGAGAAAAACAGGCAAACCAGCTTCCAGCCATTTGAAACCCGCGATCAGAATATTTTTAATCTGATACATGGTCAGGCTTTACCAACCAACGCCCGCTTAAACAAAAAAGCACAAAGCCTGTGGTCCAGTAGCCTGATTATCACCAACACGCTAAACATTGAATCTAACCATAACGAAAACATATACCTCGATTACGAAAGCTACCGCTTTAACTTTTCTTACCAGTATGGGCTTAACGATAACTGGAATCTGAAACTTGATGTTCCGATCATGCTCCAAGGTGGCGGTGTTTTTGATTCTGCTATTGATGACTGGCACGTTTTGTTGGGCTTACCGCGTGCTAATCGTCCTTTTGTGGAGAATAATCAATATGAAGTCAATTACCAAAAACAGAATACGCTTTTTATCGACCTGAACGAATCGAGTGCCGCATTAGGTGACATACAAATCGCCATTGCACGTTCACTTATAAAAGGTAGCCAGAGATCATTAAGCTTATGGGGCAGTTTGAAACTAGCCACTGGCGACAGTAACAAAATCAGTGGTAATGGTGCCGTGGATTTCTCAGTCTGGCTTGCACTCAATCAGCAGATAAGTCAAAACTGGTTAATTAATGCCAATAGTGGTGTCGTCATTTTAGGTAAAAATACATTTCAAAATATGCCACTTTCAGATCATGCATTATACGGTCACATCATGTTTGGCTGGAGGGCGAGCAACAACATAGATTTAAAAATCCAGCTACAGGGTCATACCAGTTATTACCATCAGAGTAGATTAACCATCTTAGGCGACAGCTATTTTTTAGCCTTTGGTGGCTCAATAAAAATCAACCAGTGCAACCAGCTCGATGTGGCAATGAACCAAAATATTAGCGTTGACGCTTCACCCGATGTCAGTTTACTGATTGGTTGGCGCAGCTATACCTCTGGGTGTAATTAATCGTTGCATAAATTTTCGCTGCATATTTTTGCGACTGTCGGTAGCATGGATGCTACCGTCAAGCCTATGGAGAAGGCTGGTTAACAACTCATTACCCTGATTAACGCCTCTTTAACCACCGAACTGCCTGAATCCGGTCGATGACTATTCTCACTTAAATAGCGACGCCAAACTTTGGCTCCACGACAACCCTGGAACAGCCCTAAAATATGCCGAGTCATGGCATGCAAAGCAATGCCTTTTGCCAGCTCGCTATCCATGTAATCACACATTTGCAAAACAATTTTTTCGCGTGTTTTTACCGTTGCATTGTCATCTTGATAAACATCTTTATCCACCGATGCCAGCAGGTAAGGATTATGATAAGCCTCGCGACCTATCATCACACCATCTACATGATTTAACTGTTGCTGCAGTGTTTCGATGGTTTTAATACCACCATTGATGGTGATGTTTAGTTCCGGTCTTTCGCTTTTCAGACGATGTACAAAATCATATTTAAGCGGCGGAATATCACGATTTTGTTTTGGACTTAAGCCCTGCAACCAGGCTTTTCTCGCATGCACGATAAAACGCTCACAACCCGCGTCAGCGACCCTGGAGATAAAGTTGTCGAATGCCTGATAGCTTTCCATATCATCAATGCCAATACGACATTTGACCGTTACTGGTATCGCCACTTTTTCCTGCATTGCCGCAATACAATCTGCAACCAACTCAGGCTTTGCCATCAAACAGGCTCCAAAATTACCTGACCTGACGCGATCGCTGGGACAGCCGACATTTAGATTCACTTCATCAAAGCCGGCATCTTCTGCCATTAATGTGCATTGCGCTAAAGCCTGCGGCTCACTGCCACCTAGTTGCAATGCCACAGGATGCTCGGCAACATGATAGGCAAGCAACCTTTTTTGCTCACCCACCTTTTGTTTGTTATGCAACAATGCGCCTGTATTAACCATTTCGGTATACAGCAAACTGTGTTTTGTAATCAATCGCAAAAAATAACGGGCGTGACGGTCTGTCCAGCCCATCATGGGTGCGATTGAAACCTTTCGTGAAATCATTGGTGGGCATCTCTAAAAATAGAAGTGTGATTTAGGGAATGCAGAAAACAGTGCATTTTTTATCCAAAAAGGAGGAGAATAGTGAACTATTTAACGATTATCCAGGAGTGAAAAACTGCTGTTTTATGCGTCTCCATCCTTTGGTTCGTAAACGCCACATCCGTGTGGCACTACTCATAAATCGTGCTTCTATTTTTAGAGATGCCCTGATGTATTTTACTGAAATAACACGAGCAGCAACATGAAACCTTGGCACGCAAGGCTATTAAATTCAAGATCATGAAAAAATATTCCTTTCGTTCCGTTTGGTATACTTGTTAAACCTCTACAGCTATTAGTGGATTTATGACTTTTGACATGCAAGCGGACTATAAAGAAGGTTATGTCATTGTTTTTAGGTGGTAAAAATGGCTTCCCTGGAAGCCCTCGTATCTTAAGATGGTGGTCATGGGTGGACTTGAACCACCGACCCCGGCATTATGAATCTCAACCGGAACAACACACCTCTTTATTTATCAATCACTTATATCGCTTGCCTGTAACTTCTCAATAACCCGTGGCAATCGCAAAATAATTAAAAAAACACTTGA
>CAZYCY010000310.1:0-3344 GCA_964646145.1 uncultured Thiotrichaceae bacterium | reverse complement strand
TTTGTACAGATCCTCGACATAAACAACGCCAAGGTTGATACAAACTCTATTTAGGACTCAGGATTAAATAAGATGCGGAACTTAACGCCGAATTTTTGTTTCAGATTGGATGATCTCAAAAGGCGCATAGTTGCGCTACGCAACGATTTGAGATCATTCAAGCTGGAGCAAAAAGGCAAGTTAAGTTTCGTAAGTTATTTGATCCTGAGTCCTTAGTACGCCACTCAATATTGTGGTGACAATAATCCTATTGATTTAGGCTCATATTATTAGTAAAATTGCGCGCTTTGTCGCGATAAGACGGAAACCCCAATAATCGCAAACAATAGCGGAAACAATCATGGCTCGTATTGCAGGTATAAATATTCCACCAAATAAACACACCGTAATTGGCTTAAGGCACATATACGGCGTTGGACAAACTCGTGCGCAACAAATTTGTGCTGCTACGGGTATTGCTGAGAGCATGAAAATCAGTGCGCTTTCCGAAGAAGAACTTGAATCACTACGTAGCGAGGTTGCCAAATACTCAGTAGAAGGTGATTTGCGTCGTGAAGTTTCAATGAGTATCAAACGCTTGATGGATCTAGGTTGCTATCGTGGTATCCGTCACCGTCGTGGATTACCATTACGCGGTCAACGTACAAAAACAAACGCACGTACACGTAAAGGTCCGCGGCGACCCATTACACGTTAATTTAGATTTACACTCAATACAGACATTAATATCCTAGATCAGAACAAATAAGAGTATTAACATGGCGAAGCCTGAAACAAAGAAAAAAGTAAAACGCACTGTGGTTGATGGTGTTGCGCACGTATACGCAACATTCAATAATACCATTATCACTATTACAGATCGCCAGGGTAACACACTGGCCTGGGCCACTTCAGGTGGCTCTGGTTTTAGAGGCTCACGTAAGAGCACACCATTTGCAGCACAGATAGCAGCAGAGCGTGCTGGTACCCGCGCCAAAGACTATGGCGTGAAAAGCCTTGAAGTAATGGTGCGAGGTCCGGGTCCCGGACGTGATTCAGCCATTCGTTCATTAAATAACGCTGGCTTCAAAATCACCAATATCCATGATGTAACCCCAATTCCACATAACGGCTGTCGTCCTCCTAAGCGACGTCGTGTGTAAGAATAGATAGATCTGAGAAAAACCTATGGCTAAATATACCGGACCAAAATGTAAACTCAGTCGCCGTGAAGGTGTGGATTTAGAGCTTAAATCCGCCTTACGACCACTTGATAGTAAATGTAAACTTGACCAGGTTCCAGGTCAGCATGGTGCACGTCGTACGCGGCTGTCCGACTATGCTTTACAACTACGTGAAAAACAAAAAGTACGTCGTATTTATGGCGTGCTCGAAAAACAATTCCGTAATTATTACAAAGAAGCTGCACGTCTTAAAGGTTCTACTGGTGAAAATCTGTTACAGCTACTAGAGCGTCGCCTCGATAATGTTGTTTATCGCTCAGGCTTTGGTTCAACACGTGCCGAAGCAAGACAAATGGTTAATCATAAGTCAATCATGGTTAATAATGTCGTGGTTAACATCCCGTCTTATCAGGTAAAAGCAAACGACGTTATTACCATTCGTGAAAAAGCAAAAAAACAAACACGAATTAGCGATGCCATAAATATGGCAAAAGCAAATGGAATTGTAGACTGGATCTCTCTCGATGATTCCAAGCTTGAAGCGGTGTATAAAAATGTTCCTGAGCGCGCTGATTTATCAGCAGACATCAACGAACAGCTAATTGTCGAACTTTATTCTAAGTAGTGGAGCAACTATACCATGTCAGCGACTGATGAACTTCTTACCCCGCGTACGATAAATGTACAGTCTTATACCGATACTCATGCAAAAGTTGCACTAGAGCCACTTGAGCGGGGTTTTGGTCATACTCTGGGTAATGCCTTACGCAGAATCTTATTATCTTCCATTGAGGGAAGCGCCATTGTTGAAGCACAAATCGAAGGTGTGGTACATGAGTACAGCACCATTGAGGGTGTACAGGAAGATGTGCTTGAGATACTGTTAAATTTGAAAGGTGTCGCCATAATTATGCACAGCAATGATGAGCAAATCATCACAATTTCAAAGTCGGGCACTGGTGTTGTTACTGCCGCTGATATTGAAACGGGTCACGATATCGAAATCGTAAACCCTGAGCACGTAATTGCGAATGTAAATGCTGATGGTAAATTAAATATCACACTTAAAGTAATCAAAGGACGCGGTTATCAACCATCAAATGCGCGTAACACTGATGCTGAGACAGCGACCATTGGAGCCTTGCAACTCGATGCATCATTCAGCCCCATTCGACGTGTTTCATATAATGTAGAAAATGCACGTGTGGCACAAAGTACAAATCTGGATAAATTAATTATAGATTTACAGACCAATGGTACTGTCGATCCTGAAGAAGCAATTCGTACCGCAGCTACAATATTACAAGCACAGCTTTCATCGTTTGTTAACCTGCAAAGTATAGAGGATGTTGTTACAGAAGACGAAGAAGCAGACATAGATCCGATTTTATTACGTCCTGTTGATGAACTTGAACTAACCGTTCGTTCCGCAAACTGTTTGAAAGCAGAAAATATATACTATATTGGCGACTTGATTCAACGCACTGAAGTGGAGTTGTTACGGACGCCTAACTTAGGTAAAAAATCGCTAACTGAAATTAAAGACGTACTAGCATCACATGGCTTGTCACTGGGGATTCAGTTAGAAAATTGGCCGCCTGCTTCAATTCGTGAAGAAGCAGTGGTCTAATACAATACAGATAAAGGTTA
This sequence comes from uncultured Thiotrichaceae bacterium, assembly GCA_964646145.1. GTDB lineage: Bacteria > Pseudomonadota > Gammaproteobacteria > SZUA-229 > SZUA-229. The sequence goes on along the minus strand of CAZYCY010000310.1, from coordinate 531 downwards.
TATATCATGCGTCACAATAAATCTGGCCGCAAACTAAATCGAAATAGCAGCCACCGTAAAGCAATGTTTAGTAATATGGCTAACTCACTTTTCGATCATGAAATTATTAAGACAACACTGCCAAAAGCAAAAGAGTTACGTCGCGTAGCGGAGCCACTCATAACCCTTGCTAAAAAAGATTCAGTTGCAAACCGTCGCTCTGCTTTTGCAAGATTGCGTGATAAAAAAATGGTCGGTAAACTGTTTAATGATTTAGCACCGCGATATATAGATCGCCCTGGTGGTTATACACGTATCTTGAAATGTGGTTTTCGATCAGGTGATGCTGCACCGATGGCTTATATAGAATTGGTTGATCGCCCGATAGAAGCGATTGCGGAAGATGCCGAGTAATTACTCGTTGTTACTTCATAAGTTGTTACTTCATAAAAAGACCAGTCAATTGCTGGTTTTTTTATGACTCTAGGAAAAAATACTTTTTCATTATTTGTTCTCCAGATTAATTAATGGCACAACGAGCAGCCTGAGTTA
>CAZYCY010000309.1:0-3357 GCA_964646145.1 uncultured Thiotrichaceae bacterium | reverse complement strand
TTAAAAAACTAAACACTGGAAACGTGCTGATAGTGAAGCAGAAACCGAGCAATACTGCTTTTTTCGGCTCCATGCATTGCTTATAAACGGTGCTTCAATACACTACACTAGTGAGTAATTCTCAAAACTTATCAGTAACAGCACCCTCAGATGCCGGTCGCACCAGTCTGGCATATTTTGCCAGTGTGCCGCGTGTTTCTTTTTGTACAGGCGCTTTCCAGTTAGCAAGGCGAGCATCAATTTCCTGTTGAGGGATGTTTAAATCAATGGTGCGCTTTACTGCATCAATGGTAATGCTGTCGCCATTTTCGATGATTGCTATGGTACCGCCCACCGCCGCCTCCGGGGTAAGGTGACCGACCATAAAACCATGGCTGCCACCGGAAAAACGACCATCGGTAATCAGTGCCACATCTTTGCCCAGACCTTTGCCCATAATGGCACCGGTTGGACCTAGCATTTCACGCATACCGGGACCACCAACCGGACCTTCGTAACGAATGACGACAACATCACCCTTCACCACGGTGTCATCCAGCACAGCGGTCAAGGCTAATTCTTCGGAGTCAAATACCCGTGCTTTACCGGTAAAGCTCAAGCCTTCTTTGCCGGTGATTTTCGCTATCGCGCCAGTGCTGGCCACGTTACCGTATAACACCACAATATGGCTATCTTTCTTGATGGGATTGTCCAATGGACGAATAATATCCTGCCCGGCGGGGTAGGGCTTCACCTCTGCCAGATTTTCTGCCATGGTTTTGCCGGTTACAGTCAGGCAATCGCCATGCAATAAACCGGCATCAAGCAGCATTTTCATTATCGGGCGAATACCGCCAATGGCGACCAGTTCGGACATTAAATACTTACCACTGGGTCTTAAATCAGCCAGTAAGGGTACTTTTTTACCTATGCGGGTAAAGTCATCCAGTTCAAGTTCTACGTTGGCAGAAAAAGCCATGGCCAGTAAATGCAGTACTGCGTTGGTTGATCCGCCCAGTGCCATGACTACAGTAATGGCGTTTTCAAATGACTTAACCGTCATAATATCGCTGGGTTTGATGTCTTTTTTGATCAGCTCCATTACTGCTATACCGGCATGGTGGCAATCATTCCTCTTGTCCTGTGACACTGCTTCCTGGGCGGAGCTGTTGGGCAGGCTCATGCCCATGGCTTCAATCGCCGAAGCCATGGTATTGGCGGTGTACATGCCGCCACAGGAACCAGGACCAGGAATGGCGGTTTCTTCAACCTCTTTAAGCTCTTCTTCAGACACGGTTCCCGCTGCCACCCCGCCGACTGCTTCAAATACGGAGACGATATCACGATGATTTGCACCGGGTTTGATGGTGCCACCATAAACAAAGATGGATGGACGGTTCAGGCGTGCCATCGCAATCAGACAGCCCGGCATGTTTTTATCACAGCCACCAATCGCGACCAGACCATCAAAACCCTGCGCATTGGCTACGGTTTCAATGGAATCGGCAATGACCTCGCGTGATACCAGTGAGTAACGCATACCCGGTGTGCCCATGGAAATGCCATCGGAGACAGTAATGGTATTGAATATAACACTTTTTCCACCGGCTTCATCCGCGCCCCTGGCGGCATCTTCTGCCAGTTTATTAATATGCATATTGCAAGGTGTTATCATGCTCCAGGTTGAAGCAATGCCAACCTGTGGTATTTTAAAGTCGGCATCGCCAAAACCAACTGCGCGTAACATTGCTCGACTGGGCGCTTTTGCCACGCCATCAACTACAACGGAAGAATATTTACGTGTATTATCATTTGCCATTTCATTCACCTTATGTAACTCTTCATATTTATTACCGGACGCATCTGTAAATTGAAAGCGACCCGAATTGTATTTTTAGGTAAAAACCAAACCGCCTATATTACCAGTGTAGTGAAACAAAAAGCATGCCGAGATCAAATTAGTGGATAAAAAAAATAAAAACCAGCAAAACAATGCCGATGCAACAGTGGCACATGAAAGTACCGTTAACGAAGTAAAGGATGGACATGTAGACTGGTTCCGGCAATCAGCACCTTATATACACGCGCATCGTGGCAGCACGTTCGTCATCCTGTTTGGCGGTGAAGCGGTGGAACATGATGGTTTCGCTCATTTTATTCATGATATTGCATTGTTAGGCAGTCTGGGAGTGCGTATTGTACTGGTACATGGCGCCAGGCCCCAAATCAAACAACAGTTAACCGCTTTAGGTTTCTATTCTGAATTTTCTGATGGTTTACGCATTACATTAAGTGAGCACATGGCTGGCGTTGAGCAGGCTGTGGGGCAAACGCGTTTGCGCATAGAAGCCCAACTTTCTATGGGTTTACCGAATACGCCGATGGCGGATGCATCGGTACGGGTGGTTTCCGGTAACTTCATCACCGCACAACCTTTTGGCATACATAATGGTATCGATTTTTGCCAGACTGGCAATGTAAGAAGCGTTGATGCACAGGCAATTAATCAGCAACTAAGTAACAATAATGTGGTGCTCATTTCGCCCATCGGTTACTCGCCCACCGGTGAAGTTTTTAATCTGCGCGCAGAAGATGTAGCAACACACACTGCCATCGCCTTAAAAGCAGACAAGTTGATTTTTGTTATGGAAAATAATGATGTTAGCGATAAAGAAGGTACCATTACAAAACTAGATTTACCACAAGCAAAAAACTGGCTAAACAATCATGCTAAAAACGGACATGGCGGCGGCAATCACGGTAACAACCGACACTCTAATGACGAATCTATTGAAACGCAAACACATTTAAACAATGCCGAAATTGCCTGTCGTGGCGGGGTACACCGGGTACATTTAATCAGCCGACAAACGGATGGCGCTTTACTGCTGGAGCTGTATACCCGAGATGGTATCGGAACGCTTATTACTGCAGGAAATTATGAAGGTTTACGCACTGCAAACATTGACGATATCGGTGGTATTATTGAGCTGATCTCTCCACTGGAGGAAGAAGGTGTACTGGTGAAGCGTTCGCGTGAACAACTGGAACTGGACATAAACAATTTCACCGTAATCGAACGTGACGGCATGATAATCGCCTGCGCCGCGTTGTTTCCATTTGCTAAAGAGTTGGTCGCCGAACTCACCTGTCTTGCCGTCCACCGGGATTATCAAACACAGGGACGTGGTGGTGACTTGATGCAGCACCTTGAGTGGCAGGCAAAAAAGAAACACATGAGCAAAATATTTACCTTAACCACACAAACCATGCACTGGTTTCTGGAGCGGGGTTTTGTAGAATGTGGCACGGAGCAACTGCCCATAGAAAAAAAATATTTATACAACTATCAGCGCAACTCAAAAGTTTTTTGTAAGC
>CAZYCY010000308.1:0-3366 GCA_964646145.1 uncultured Thiotrichaceae bacterium | reverse complement strand
CAACATCAAGGAAACTTCAGCTATTCAGGTCATGCTGGCTAAGCCAAGTACTGTAAAACGTCCTATTTTAGAAAACGGAAAAACACTTCTGCCTGGTTTTAAAGAAGACGAGTATCAATCATTACTTTAGCGCTTTTGAACTAGCCACATTTATTGATTCAAACGCTGACTCCAGCCAGCGGAACATCATTTTTCGCGCATACGGCTCTGCCCGATCATCTTCTGCTTCTGAATCACGGCGCATCATGGTAACAATCAATTCGACTTTAACACTGTCCGGCGTGTAATGTTTTGCTAGTTGCTTAATCGCATCCGGCTGGTTCGGGCGAATTTTTGGCAAAGCAAAGGCAATCGTCTGTATTGACTGAAACTGCACCGATGAAAATATCGGGCGCAGTTTTTTCTGAATGGTTTCTCTCGCCAGTTTTGCTACCAGCCACGCAATCTGTTCGGCAGAGGTAATTAAGTCCGGATCAACATGCTTCAGTGTTTTGAAAAAATCAATTGCCGGGTAATAGCCTGTTTTATTTTCCTTTGCATATTCAGCTGCAATTTGCGCCAGTGTTTGACCGATGACATTGGCTGAGCATGGCAGGTATTGTTGCAAGTTTTCAGCCTTTAACTGTACATCAACAATCACCAGCACTTTATCAAAGCGCATGTAATTAATTACGCAATATCTGTAACTGCTCAAATACAGGGTCAGTCACCGGTTTTATTTTCTTACGCATTACGGTACCGATAGCATCAGTGTGTGCAAAAATGGGGTTGACTAACCTGACACTCAAACACGCTAATACGGTCATCGCACACAGATGCTGCTGCACATTCTCAGAAACTTCACTTACCGCAGCAACCACCTTATTAAGGTCGGCATTGTCGCTACAGCACAAGGCATTGGCTTCACTGCAAATAAGTGTAATGTCGTCTTCCGTAAACTGCTGGGGAATGATGCTGGCAAAGTATTGTGCAATCGCCGCGAGCAAAGAGACGACCACGTCCTGATTGCCCGGTTTTATCAATGCCGCTTCTGCGGTGTTGATAAATGCCTGACCTTTGGCACTTAATACTTTTTCCAGCATCCGGGCGTAAGGGTTTCCTTCTGCCAGTAATGCCGCCAACGGTTGTTTTATTTTATAGTAGCTTGCGTGTGCTTCGTTAGTAACGGGTAGGTCATCTGCTGAGGCATGCAAAAAACCGACATAGAAGCTGCGTTTTGTTTTTGTCCTTGCCCAGAGTTTTTCTTTTTCTTGTTGGTCGATAAGCCCCGGCTGTAAAACCAGACGAACAGACTCAATCATGTTGTACTGTTCTTCTTCAAACGGTAAAAATTCGATTAAAAACTCTGCTAGTAGCTTGCCTGTTTTGCCTTCAACGACCGCCTGTTTTTCTAACATCTTTCGCGCATTTTCTGCCGTTGGCATCGCCCACCATGCACGCGCAGCTAATTCATCGGTTAGACCCTGCGCATAAACTGCCGCCACTACTGCCTCGGGTTCTCCCAATAATAATAATTGCGCCAAAGTATCATCACGTGCCTGACCCATGCGTGTCCAACGTTTAAGATATACCGGGTAGCCACCTGGAGAACCCATTACATGGGTGCTGAATAAAGCTTTCACTTCTTTAATATAAGCTTCGTCCTTACCGATAGCGTTTAACGGCACTTTAGCTTCACCTTTGGAGGTTAGGGCGAATACCACCATCTTTGATTCATCGATGCGCACAGCACGCAGTTCCTGTGCCAGCAAAACATTAAGACGTAGACTATCTTCAGCTGAAAGTGTCATTAATTTAACTGCACTCTGACACCAAACGGTACTTTGCTTTTACCTTTAACCAGCCAGGTAACAGGAAAATGGGGCTCAACATCAGGAAACACACCTTCAGCATCGGTAAAATACAGTAGCAAATCAGGCGTTCTGTCCTGTTCTTCAACCCATTCAAAAACAGGTTTAAAATTTGTACCACCACCACCACGAATATTGACATCGAACTTAAATTGATCCCAGGCTTCAAAACGCCACGGACAGCCATAATTTAGTTTTGAATCGCAGGTAAGTAAGGTAACACTGGCTCGAACCTGGCTTTTGATGGCATCTATTTCAGAAATGAATTCTTCTATTTCTTCCTGGTCAATCGAACCACTGGTATCAATGGCGACAACAATATTGGTTTCATGGCTGCGCATTCTTGGGTAAACCGCAGGATCACCACGGCGTGATGATGGTCTGGCGTAACTGTAATCTTCTCGTGCTGTGGTGGACATATATCGCGCCAGCAACATGCGCCAGGGTAATTTTGGCTGTAACAGGTGATCGACCATTCTTGCCATGTCACCTTCTAATTTTCCTGACTGTAAAGCTTGCTGAGCAGCGCCTGCCAGTCGTTGTTGCCACTGCAGGCTTAACTCTTCTTCTTGTTGTGGCGACATGCCAGCTGGTTGTGGTGCCTGCCCGCCTTTGCCTGTATCGTCAAGTTCATGGTTTTTAGCATTGTCCGCTTCACCCTGTCCTTTGCTTTGCTGATTTTTTTCTTTTTCCTGCTTTTGTGAGCCACCACCTTTATCCTGACGAGATTGTTGACTGTCACTATCGCTCTCATCTGATTTTTTTTTGTTTTCTAAATCACGTTCACCACCATTGTCATTATCTTCAAGACAAGGGTAGATTTCTTCGGCAGTCATGCCTTCGTATTCACGAAGGTGCATGACATCTGGCGGGGGGTTTAAGCCATCATTAATCAGCAAGGGGTTAACTGCGTAATCGCAGGCTAAATCCCAGCGATGTTTAACACGATGACCACGACGATGAAAATGTGACAGCGCACAATGCAGGGCTTCATGTGAAAGCGCAAACTGAGTTTGCTCCTGATCTAATGCATCAATATAAGCGTGGTTATAATAGAATGTTTTACCATCACTGAAAGTGGTTTCGCACCACTTAGGATCTGCCACCACCATTGGCAGACGTAATACCAGCGCACCGAGAAAAGGCTTATCCAAAATTAAACGTGTTCTGGCGGTGGCAAGCTTTTTTTCTACGTCAGGGTAATTACTCATATTTTTACATTTACTACTGAATCGTAAGAAAAGGATAGCACTTATTAAAGATCATGCCTCTGCATTTAACTCAGCATTATTATGAGGTCAGGACGCAGGTTAAAGATTGCCTACAGCAAGGATGCTGTAGTCAAGCTCACATGGACGCATTTATAACGTGTCTTTAATAAGTGCTCTCGTTTTCATCCAACTCGTTAATAAAAAAAGTATTTTTGCCGTGAAAAGTGCAAGTTTTAAAAAACAAAAAGAACTTTTCCATCCTTAGGACTCAGGATCAAATAACTTACGAAACTTAACTTGCCTTT
>CAZYCY010000307.1:0-3395 GCA_964646145.1 uncultured Thiotrichaceae bacterium | reverse complement strand
TGACCTATTTTGAATCTCAATCTTCACCTCCAGAATAAATAGAGATGCCCTATACTCTTCACACTCAAGAACACCCATTATATAGTACGCATCTTTACATCTTGCTCTTCACAAAAACCTACGCACTCTAAACGGGTATTTTTGAGTGCGAAGTGTATAAACATACTGTAAAAACAACATGTTATAAATTCTATAAAATTGACATTTTCAACTTCTACTAATTTAATTCAGGTAAATCCAAATGTGGAAAATTGTGTATACAGATTTTTTAATCCAGATGTTCCATGCGAATTCGCACGACTTCCCCTAGCACTGACGATAAACCTTCAACTTCCTTTATTGCCTGATTAACTTTTGACTCAACACATTTCTGCGTTAGCATAATCAAATGCACACTGTTTTCACTGCTGGTCGGTTCTTTTTGTAAAACAGCTTCAATACTAATGCTGTTTTTGGCAAACATGTCGGATACCTCTGCCAGTACACCGGGTTTATCTTCCGCTTCCATGCGTAGGTAGCAAGCTGTTTCAACGTCATCAATGACCAATATTGGGGTATCACGCATGGCATCGTTCTGAAAACCAAGTAAAGGCACTTTGTGATGCAGCGGCGCATCAATGGTTCTTACCGTGTCGATAATGTCAGCAACTACTGCTGAAGCCGTAGGTTCTGCACCAGCGCCAGCACCGTAATACAGTGTTGGTCCAACCGCATCACCGTAAACCAATACCGCATTCATTACGCCATCGACATTAGCGATTAAACGTTTTTCTGGTATCAGGGTTGGATGAACACGTAACTCGATACCTTTGTCGGTTTTACGGGTAATGCCTAAATGTTTAATACGATAACCCAGCTCTTCGGCATAAGTCATGTCTTCGGTGGTTATTTTGCTGATGCCTTCAGTGTAGGTTTTCTCAAACTGCAGATCAATACCAAACGCCAACGAGGCAAGGATGGTTAATTTGTGTGCGGCATCAATGCCTTCAACATCAAAGGTGGGGTCGGCTTCGGCATAACCTAGTTGCTGCGCCTCTTTAAGCACATCGGAAAAATCACGCCCTTTGTCACGCATCTCAGTCAGGATAAAATTACCTGTGCCATTAATAATGCCCGCTATCCATTGAATTTTGTTTGCTGCCAGCCCTTCTCGCATGGCTTTGATAATGGGGATTCCACCAGCGACTGCGGCTTCGTAACTGACACTCACACCCTGCTCTGCTGCGGCTTTCATTATTTCTCGACCATGGGTTGCGATCAGTGCTTTGTTTGCAGTTACCACATGTTTGCCGTTTTCTATGGCCCTCATAACCAGGTCTTTTGCCAGCGTATAACCACCGATAAGCTCAACCACAATGTCAACATCAGGGTCGTTAACTACCTCAAAGGCATCTTCGGTTAATTTGGTGGTCGCAGGATCCAGCAAGGTTTGTGATGCGATGCCCAAACCAGCGGCATGACTAATTTGAATAGCGCGACCCAGGCGCGCCTGAATTTCTTCTGCGTTTCTGGTTAATACTGTGGCAGTACCGCCACCCACTGTACCCAGGCCCAACAAACCAACTTTAACTGCGTCCAAGACTTATCTCCCAGCAATATTTCTAAAGGCACATATTCTACTGTATCCACCAAAGAACGTGTAACATATGTTACTCATACTCACTATTTTTTACGATATATCGCTATGAAATTCGCACAGGACAGTCGGGGATGAAGGTTACGTTATTACCGCCTATGATGAAAACGGTGTTTCCATTAATGGAAAATATTTCTCACAAAGTCTGATTATGAGTCGAACTCAACTCGATAAAAACTGGACTGTAAGCACGATTGAATTGTTACAGGCAGAGCAGATCAATCAACTATTAGCATTCAACCCTGAACTGATAATTATTGGCACAGGAGACAAATTAATCTTTCCTGCTATTGATGTTTATTCAGGCATTATAAAACATGGAATTGGTGTTGATTTTATGGATACACAAGCTGCCCGCCGAACTTATAATATTTTAATGAGTGAAGGTCGTCACGTTGTTGCTGGACTCATTTTGTAACATGCCTCTGCCCTTGCACCACAACGTGACATGATCCGTCCATTCTCTGTACATAAAAAAGCAGATACTAAAAATATCTGCCTAACAGCTTTACTTACAAGATTCTTTGTAACTTCTCAATAAGTCGGGGCGCTACATCGTTTTGAGACTGTCGGTAACATGGATGCTACCGTCAAGCCCTGCTTTGGTAAACATGGGGAGGTATTCACGGCATGTCCATCCTTTGCTCCGTAATCGCCACATCCATGTGGCACTACTCTCAAAATGATGCAGTGCCACCGACTTATTGAGAAGCTACGGTTCTTTTTAACAAGCCCCTGGTTCTGGAATAAATCGACAGGAACGAGTAGTGGAAAATGGATGCGTCGTATACCAAGAAAAAGATGAAATTATCAGGTAAGTTTCTAATAAAGGTGTGCATCAAAGATGATACAAATAGCAAAAATCGAATTTTGCATAGCTTCAGTCCTGAAACAATAACTCTTCACTAAAACCCTGGTTCTCCAGAATTTTACGTAATTGTTTTAATGCATCCATTTGAATCTGGCGGACACGCTCACGGGTCACACCCAGTTCTCTACCAACATCTTCCAGCGTTGTCCGTTCATGGTTATTCAAACCAAAACGACGCACTAGCACTTCACGTTGCTTAGTGTCGAGTTGTTCTAACCAGACACTCAGGTTTGCCATAACATCTTCATTTTGTAACATTTCTGGCGGCGCTGGGATGCGTTCATCCGCTACTATTTCTAATAGTGGTCGATCATTGTCTTTACCTACCGGGACGTCTACCGAGGTGACACGATCTCGTAAACCCAATATTTTCTCAACACTGGCGACCGGTTTATTCAGCATTTTTGCAATATCATCTGCAGTAGGCTCGGTATCCATGGTTTGCTCTAATTCACGAGCAGCACGCAAATAAACATTTAACTCTTTAATAACATGAATGGGTAAACGGATGGTACGAGTTTGATTCATCAATGCACGTTCGATGGTTTGACGAATCCACCAGGTGGCATAAGTAGAAAAACGAAAGCCTTTTTCAGGGTCGAATTTTTCAACAGCACGGATTAAACCTAAGTTGCCTTCCTCGACAAGATCAAGCAGTGCCAGACCACGGTTCATATAACGGCGGGCAATTTTCACCACCAGGCGAAGATTACACTCAATCATTTTCTTGCGTGAGTCCATATCGCCTTTAAGCGCTTTGCGCGAATATAAGACTTCTTCCTCAGCGGTCAACAAAGGTGAGTTCTCGATTTCACGCAAATATAGACGGGTAGCATCAAGTTCTTTCCGATTAACCTTCGCGTCAGGATCAACATCAACCTTAGCCTT
>CAZYCY010000306.1:0-3405 GCA_964646145.1 uncultured Thiotrichaceae bacterium | reverse complement strand
TGTATTAATGAATATGATCGATGGTTTCATCAAACATAAAGTCTTCCATCAATGCCAATGTATTTTTTTCGCCCGGATGCGAGTGTAGTACTATCATGATGATCCATTTCAGTTGCTGTGCATCAAGCGAATGCCCCAGTGCAACCACGCGATCGAGTATTAGCTCACGAGTAACGGGAGTGAGAATATCGCTCTGCTCGAGAAAGTTTAAAAAGCCAATGCTTTCCAGGCTGATTAATTTTTTCTCCTGTTCACTATATATACGTGTGCTGGTTTCTTTAAGTGAAACCATTTGATTGTTGTGATGATAATCCACCAGACTTTCCAGCCAGTCAAAGGCCTGATTGATTTCATGATTTTGAAAGCCTACTTCTTTGAGGCGAAGCTGAATACTGTCTCTTTCCTCGGTGAAATGGTTGCTTTCGCTTGCTTCTTCATCGTCCAGATAACGTTCAAATAAGAACATTAGTACGTCAACAACGGATTGTTTTACTATCATTCAAGAAGTCTCGTTTTGTTGTAAATTCTCAATAAAAGCTCTATGAGCTGTTTTTACATGGATAGACAGGATATACAGGATTTCTTCTTTTTATCCTGTCTATCCATGTAAATGGTTTTTTATCTGATGTTTGTATAGCGCCCATTCTGGCGTACAATAATGCCTTCAAGTTCCATGATAAGGAGCATGGAGGCAAGCTCAGCAGCGCTAAACTGACTGCGAGCTACCAGTTCATCAATACTGGTAGGTTCATAAGCGAGGCATTTGAGCAGTTTTTGGTGATCCGGGTCAAGTGCCATAGGTGACTTATTGTGGTTTTCCGGGATATTTTTTTCAGATTTTGCGGGGTCGAAGAGGGTTTTCTGCTGTGGGATACACAACTCTTCCAGTATGTCAGCGGCTGTTTCAACCAGTTTTGCACCCTGGCGAATGAGTTGATGGCAACCTCTGGCCATGGGGTTGTGGATAGAACCGGGGATGGCAAAGACTTCTTTGTTTTGTTCCATCGCTAATCTTGCAGTAATCAAAGAGCCGCTTTTTTGTGCTGCCTCTACTACCAGTGTGCCTAGTGACAGCGCACTGATTAAGCGATTGCGCCGTGGAAATAGTCCGCGATGCGGCTGTGTGCCGATGGGCATTTCTGAAATAACAGCGCCATGTTCAGTAATCTGCTGTGCCAGCCCCTGGTGTTCTGCCGGGTAGATAATGTCCAGCCCGTGCGCGACCACAGCGATTGTTCCTGCCAGACCTTGCAGCGCGCCTTCGTGGCTGGCACCGTCAATGCCGCTGGCTAGGCCACTAGTAATGGTAATGCCGGCATTGGCAAGGTGTTTGGCGAACTCTTTGGCGGTATTACGCCCCACCGCTGTTGGATTACGTGAGCCCACCATGGCTAGTTGAGGTTGTTTCAGATAATCGATGTCACCTCTTACATATAATATGGGGGGCGCATCGGGCAGTTCTTTTAAAGCGGCTGGATAAGCCTCATCAACTAAAGTAATGATATGGTGATGGTCTTGTGCAAGCCAGTTAAGGTCAGCGCTTATGTCTGGTTTTAATTGCTTGCTCAGAGCGTTTAAAGCATCCATTTTTATTGTTAGTGTCGAAAGTTGTTTGCGGCTGGCATTGAAGACAGCGTTTACTGAGCCAAAGGTATTAAGCAGGGTATGAAAAGCGGCATTGCCGACACCGGGTGTGTGGTGTAGGTACAGCCAGGCTTCTAGCGAACTTACTTCTGCGTCCATTGCAAACTGTAGCCTGTTTTTATTCATCGGTGAATATTACATGATTGTTTGCCTGCAAAATAGAAGTTTAAAATCGTGGTCTATGAACAAAATCATACTTGCGAATAACGCGCTCTGACTCCAGTATTAAGCCATAACTGACGCGATCAAAGGTTTTAAACAACATTAGTAAACCACTGCGTTCATCGGGCAGTTTTATCGGTTTGTTGCGATTTTTGTCAAAGCGATCATAGACCGTTGCACCCTGGGTGAAGGTCGCCAGTAAATGCCCGACTTCCATGCCATCCTGCCTGCCTTTGTTGATAACCACAATCTGGTATTTAGCAACGCCAAACAGGGCATCATATAATGAGATTATTTGCGCATTGACATCTGTATCAGGCACTTTAGGGAAAAACAAATGATCCAACTTGCTTTTATCTTCAGCTAACAGGCGGTCACCAATTAATATTTCTCTGACAGCATGAGTAATATTGCCAGTGGCAGGGTCACCATAAGTGGTGATATGCACTTCGCCTGAATGTTTAGCCTCATAGCCTAAAATGTCATTACTGACAGGATCACGTAGTACATCGCCCGGTCTGAATACTGAAAAACGTACACGTTCCTTGTCAATTTCACCACGGATATAAACGCGATCACCAGTAGCAAGTATAAGGCGCTCTTCATCACTGGCAATAATTCGAGGTGCATTATCGAGCTGTTCTTTGGTAACAACGCGGGGTTGAGTTAAAAATTGTCGGATAGCATCGCCGGGAATGCTGGGTATGTGTTCCCGCAGTGCTTTTGAGCGTATACGAGGGCTGAGTTTTACAATCGGTAGCTTGTCACCAGTTTTCTCGATCATTTTATACTGTGTTTGATTGACAAAAATTCGAGGTTGACCATCAACATAAACCAGCGTTAGCACGTCACCCGGAAAAATTAAGTGGGGGTTATGAATTTGAGGGTTTTTATGCCAGATTTCAGGCCAGTACCAGGGGTCATGTAGAAATAAACTGGAGATGTCCCATAAGGTGTCACCTTTTTTAACCGTGTATTGTCTTGGGTGAGATGTTTTGACCCGAATTTCTTTTATCGGCGCGACCACTGTTTCAGCGGCAACAATCGTTGCTCTTTCTTGTTCAGGTTCAACAATGCTAACAGGTGCAGGGGTAGGTTTAGTTGTACTGCAACCGGTGATTGATCCGGTAGTAATAGCCAGTAGCCCTAAAAGCATGAAAAGGGGTACAATAATAGCTGGCCTGGGAGTTGCTGAGTTGTTCATTTTTATTTTTATTCCCTGGTTTTAGCTTTGTAACAAATTAGTTTTGACGATTTGTGAATGCTAAAATTTGTTATTGTTCTCAAGATTTATGTGGGAAATCTTCAGTGTATTTGGTGTGCGCATTAGATTTAGCTGATTTAATCAGGCTAATTAAGTTCTCATTGAGTGTAGCAGAAATAATTATAGACGTGCTGATTAGTGCTGTTTTCAGGTTTAAGGGCATCTCTATTTATTCTGGAGGTGAAGATTGAGATTCAAAATAGGTCAGATTAAGGCGCCCAGTATTATCAACATGGGCAGGTGAGTGGGCTATTGCGAAGATTTGCAATGAAAATATGGTATATTTTGGACTCAAGATTCATGTTCACGAAAAGTGACACACGGATGTGTCGTTT
>CAZYCY010000305.1:0-3409 GCA_964646145.1 uncultured Thiotrichaceae bacterium | reverse complement strand
GCTAAGATTTTCAATGTTCTTGAGCCTCTCAAGTACAAAATATACTCAAACAGAATTATTAGAGATGACCTATATTCATTACTGCTGCCGGGTTAATAATCACTCTTTTGGTAATACCTGACTAAATTACTTGGTTTTATACTTGACTAAATTAGTAGGAATTAAGTAAACTTTACATCTGCTTCTTTTTTTATGAGTTTTTGATATGCGTTTAACTACAAAGGGTCGTTATGCCGTGACTGCGGTACTCGACCTGGTCTTACATCAAGATAATGGACCGGTCTCATTGGCGGCAATTTCTGAGCGTCAATGTATTTCACTTTCCTACCTGGAGCAGCTTTTTGCCAAACTGCGCCGTAATAATATCGTTAGTAGCACCCGTGGTCCTGGTGGTGGTTATACTTTGACCGATGAGGTTGATGAGGTAAGCGTATCAGACATTATCCTGGCAGTTGATGAAACTTATAAAATGATTGATTGTGATGAAAACGACGGTTGCCACGGTGAATATCAATGTTTAACACATGATTTGTGGCAGGAATTAAGCAGCGAAATTCGTAGCTTTCTTGATGGAATTACATTATCAGAGATTATGTCCCAGGAAACAGTTCACGACATAAAAACACGTCAGGATAAAGCCGTTGGCAGCAGTATTGGTGTCTGATTTTTATGGCAGTGTATCTTGATAATAATGCTACAACGGCTTTAGATGAAAAAGTTTTAGAAGCGATGCTGCCCTACATGGGGCAGATAACGGGTAATCCATCGAGCGTGCATCGTTTTGGTCGTCTGCAAAAAGACGCGATTGAACAGGCGCGTGAATCCGTTGCCGGGTTGCTTGGTGCTAGAGCTGAACAGGTGATTTTTACCAGTGGTGGTACTGAATCGAACAATTTATTATTACATGGTCTGAGCTTAGACTTAACCAGACCTAATTCTACAACATCAATAAAGCATCCTTCTGTTAAGGGACGTGCTGTGAAAAACTCTGATGCACGCATAGCGGTTAGTGCAATTGAACACATGTCGTTATTAGAGCCATCGCAACATCTGGATCTGGCAGTCGATATGATCGCGGTTGATAACAATGGAAACATCAACTTATCAGCTGTTGAGCAGGTTATAACTGAAGACACGTCACTGATATCTGTCATGGCAGCTAACAATGAAACGGGAGTAATTCAGGATTTATCGCCGTTAATTGGTCTGGCGCATGAGCGTGCAATTTTTTTTCATAGTGATGCGTCACAGGCAGCAGGAAAAATACCGTTAAACTTTTTAGAAAGCGGACTGCATGCAATGACCGTCTCCGCACATAAATTGTATGGTCCTGCTGGCGTTGGTGCTTTGGTGATGGATAAGCGTTTACCAATAAAGAAAATACAGTTTGGCGGTACTCAGGAAAAGAATTTACGAGCAGGCACAGAAAATGTCGCCGCCATTGTCGGCTTTGGTAAAGCGGCTGAAATAGCTAAAGCTGAATTAACAGAAAGAAGTTTGCATGCGCGAACTTTACGAGATGCAATAGAGCGCGGATTGAAAAAAATTAGCACGGTAAGCATTTTTGCCCAGGCAGTAGAGCGTTTACCCAATACCGTGCAATTTGGTGTCGATGGGTTTGATGGTGAAACCTTACTGATGCAATTAGATAAAAAAGTGATTGCAGTCTCCAGTGGTTCTGCATGTACAAGTGGTAAAACGGAACCCAGCCATGTTTTAAAAGCGATGAAAGTTCCAGATTCATTGGCACTCTCGGCTATTCGAGTAAGCTTAGGAAAAAATAATACAATGTCAGATGTAGAAGCCTTGCTAAGTGCATTAAATGACATTATCGATATAAACCAACATAAAAATGCTGAACTAGGCAGTGTTGAAGGCTACCAGCATTTAATGAGTTAAGGTGATAACAGTGAGTGAACAACAAATGAGTAAGACCAGGATCGACAAGCCAATTTATTTAGACTATTCAGCAACCACACCCATTGATGAACGTGTTATTACTGAAATGATTAAATTTATGGGGCCACAAAGCAGTTTTGGTAATCCAGCTTCGCGTAGTCATCACTTTGGTTGGGAAGCAGAAGCAGCTGTCGAATTGGCTCGTAAGCAGGTTGCTGATTTAGTAGGAGCCAATCCAAAAGAAATTATTTTTACTTCAGGTGCCACCGAATCAGATAACCTGGCTATTAAAGGTATTGCTCACTTTAATCAAAGACGAGGCAAACACATTGTTACCTGCAAAACAGAACATAAGGCAGTACTGGACAGCTGCCGTCAATTAGAACGTGAAGGTTATGAAGTCACTTACCTTGACCCAAAACAAAATGGTCTGCTTGACCTGAAAGTTTTTGAAAAATCCTTGCGTGACGACACCACATTAGTGTCTATCATGCATGTTAATAACGAAATTGGCGTGATTCAGGATATTGAAGCAATTGGCAATATTTGTCGGGCAAGAAAAATTATTTTTCATGTGGATGCAGCGCAAAGTGCGGGCAAGGTTGAAATAAACCTGGAAGCATTGCCGGTAGATTTAATGAGCTTTTCAGCGCATAAAATATACGGTCCCAAAGGTATCGGTGCCCTGTATGTGCAAAGAAAACCACGGGTTCGATTAGAAGCACAAATGCATGGTGGCGGCCATGAGCGCGGTATGCGTTCAGGTACACTGGCAACACATCAAATTGTTGGCATGGGCGAAGCATTTAGAATTGCAAAAGATGAAATGGCAACAGAAAACAAACGCCTGTTGAAATTAAGAAATAAATTGTATGACGGCGTAAGTGACATGGAAGAAGTTTATATCAATGGCGATATAAATCAGCGCATTGCAGGTAACATTAACATCAGTTTTAACTATGTCGAAGGCGAAAGTTTGTTAATGGCATTAAAAGAGCTGGCTATTTCAAGTGGCAGTGCTTGCACCTCAGCAAGCCTGGAACCCAGTTATGTATTACGTGCATTAGGTCGCAATGACGAGTTGGCACACAGTTCAATCCGTTTTACCATGGGGCGTTATACCACAGAGGAGGAGGTGGATCGCACCATAAAACATGTTCGCACAGCGGTGGAAAAATTACGTGAACTGTCACCGCTTTGGGATATGTATAAAGAGGGAATTGATATTAGCAGTATTGAGTGGGCAGCACATTAATTGCAATTAAACCTAAAATAACAGTCACTGCTGTGCGATTAACTTAATACGCTTGCTGTGACTGACAGGAAATACTTGTACTGTCCCGACCTGCAAGCTGTGACACGCTGCAAACCATCCGTGTGTACTCGGATGTGGCATCCGGTCACAGCTTGCATGTCTCTAACAGTTAACGGGACAGTAGTGAACAACAGTATAAAAAATAATTGTAACTACTCAGCGTAATTTTGGAAAAGGACGCAGGTTATTGATTTT
>CAZYCY010000304.1:0-3427 GCA_964646145.1 uncultured Thiotrichaceae bacterium | reverse complement strand
TCCTGAAAAATCAATAACCTGCGTTCTTTTCTAAAATTACGCTGAGTAGTTACATAAGTTCTTTATATTTCGTTGATATTGCGTACAATAAAACTATCTAATGGTATTTTCATGAAACACTTTCTTTCAAAGCCATCTTGATCAGAAGGTGTTACTTGCTTCTTTCATGTGAAGTTTTCTATAAGGAAATGATTTACAGGATAACGTATGACGACACAAAACACTGTTGCTGAGAAAATTCTGGATACCGCACTGAAACAGGCTGAGGAGAGCAGTTGGGAAGCGGTTGATCTGCATACTGTTGCCGGGGCGCTGGATATTTCTCTGCATGATATAAAAAGATGCTACCCACAAAAAGATGATTTGGTTGAAGCCTGGTTCGACCGCGCTGATAAAGCCGTGCTTTCTGAAAAAATATCAGAGGATTTTGCCGCATTAGCTTCGCACCAACGTGTTCATAAAGTGATGATGCTATGGTTTTTATCGATGTCTAAACACCGCAGAGTGACTCGGCAAATGTTGTATTACAAGCTGGAGCCTGGTCATGTTCATCTACAGGTTCTGGGACTAATGCGCATTAGTCGAACAGTACAGTGGTTTAGAGAAGCGGCATTGTTAAAAACAAAAGACATTCATCGAATTATTGAAGAGCTTTCTTTAACTCGCATTTATCTCAGTAGCTTTGCACTGTGGTTGTTTGACGATTCAAAAAATAGTTTACGCACAGATCGTTATCTTGAGGCTGCGTTGAAGCGCATCCGGTCTTTGAAATAAGAGTATTCTTATTAACTATTAACGAATACGCCCATGTAAGCTTGTCTACAGCATCCTTGCTGCAGACAGCCCTTTAAAAATCGGTATCCTTTTCATACGATTCAGTAGTCATTGCAACAGGAATTCGCCTCGCGCCAAAATTTCCTGCTTTTTTTTCAAACCTGCCAGCTATGCTAAAACCACAGTCGGGACAATTCCCATTTGGATTTAAACGGTATTGTTTGATTTGATACCAGTCACGTTCGATTAAAGGCGTATGGCATGCGGGGCAAAAGGTGGTGTCGCCTTGTTTATTGTGTACATTACCGGTATATACATAGTTTAAACCTTGTTTGAGTCCTATTTCTCTTGCCCGTATCAGGCTTAAAGGCGGTGTCGCTGCAATCTCCCGCATTTTGTGATCCGGGTGAAAAGCTGAAAAATGCAGTGGTATATTTGCCCCCAGTTTGTTGTAAATCCATTTACACATGGCTGTAATCTCTTCATTGGAGTCATTTTTTCCGGGAATAAGCAGGGTGGTAATTTCCAACCAGACATTGGTTTCATGCTTGAGATAAATTAAGGTGTCAAGTACAGGCTGTAAGTGTGAACCGGTGAACTTGTGATAAAACTCGTCACTGAACGCTTTCAGGTCGACATTGCTGGCATCTATTTTTGAGAAAAAATCACGGCGTGCTGCCTCGCCTATGTAACCTGCGGTAACAGCGACGGTTTTGATGCCGTGCGCACGGCAGGCATCGGCGGTATCCATCGCATATTCAGCAAAAATCACCGGGTCGTTGTAGGTAAAAGCCACGCTTTTACAACCATGTTGTTGTGCAGCAATGGCAATGGTTTCTGGAGATGCCTGAGCCATTAGTCGATCCATGTCTCTGGATTTACTGATATCCCAGTTCTGGCAGAATTTGCAGGCCAGATTGCAACCAGCAGTGCCAAAAGAAAACACGCTAGTGCCGGGATAAAAATGGTTAAGTGGTTTTTTCTCAATTGGATCAATGCAGAAACCGGAAGATCGACCATAAGTAGTTAGCACTATCTGGTTATTCTGGCGCATGCGCACAAAACAGGCACCACGCTGACCTTCATGCAGCTTGCAGTCGCGCGGACAGAGGTCGCACTGGATGCGACCATCGTCTAAACAGTGCCAGTAGCGTCCGGGGTGAAAAGCTGTTGATGCAGTGCGGGTTGTGCTGATGACTGTCACCTTGTCTGTTCCCTGAAATCACGTTCTTTCCATTTGCTTACTGTGTAGTGATAAAGTTTGACTTCGTCTGCCCAGAAATTTGCCTTTAATCCTGCCTTTTGTTTTAAATTCGCCATAAAGTTGCCAATAACCGGTAGTCGCTCCCATACCTGGGGCAGGAAGGTACTGCGGTAATCGCCGCACTCAAAAACCACGCCGTCAATGCCAGGCTGTAATTGTGCCAGCGCTTCCTGCTCGTCTGAAAATTTTAGTGCAGAAAGAGGGGACAATAAGGAAATTTCAATTTCTATATCGCCAAGTTCTTCAGCGGTTAGTGGAGAAAAACGTGTGTCTTTAAAAGCGGCAGCTTTGGCATTGTGCTTCACGTCATCCAGCAGGCTACGACAGGCTTCCACAGACCCCACGCAGCCACGTAATTGATCAAGTTTGGTTAAGGTGACAAAGCAGGCTTCTGGTTGCAAAAGCCATGTCGCGTCTTCAGGGGCTTCATACTTTTGACCAAAAGCAGTTGCAATAGAAGCACGTGCTATTGGCAGTAATATTTGCCCCTGATTAATGGGTTTCATTTTCTTCCTGTAGAAAAGCGATTGCAGCATAGCCGACAACGCGATTTTTATCTCCCGCAGTATCACCTGAATTACGCAGGTCTAGCAAATGCGGTTGTAGCTGGTGTTGTTTTGCTGCCAGTAGCAAACCGTTGACTGCTGTGCCGCCACAGGCTTGTTCATGGTTCAAGGTTGCTTGTAACTGTAAAATATTTTGAACTGTTTCTGCATCCATTTTCTGTGCAGATAGGTAAGGCAAAAAATGCGACAGGTCAGAGCTGATGACTACCAGTGTTTCCGCTCCACCCCATAAAACATCCAGCACCTCGGCAACCTCTGCTGCTGTAGTATTACCTACCGCTAAAGGCAGCAGTTTGAAATCATCCAGTACCGTCTGCAGGAAGGGTAACTGCACTTCCAGAGAATGTTCCGGTGCATGAGCGGACGAGCTGACAACAACCTGGCTCATGTTTTCAATAGCTGAAACGGCGGTTTGATCAATTTGAATATTACCCAGAGGGGTTGTAAAAAGCCAAGCCCCGGGCAGCGCCATACCGTGTACCGGAACGTGATGCGCCGGGCCGAGCAGCACAACACGTTTGATGCTATCGCGTGCTGTGGTTAATTGTGTATAAGCAGTCGCAGCAACCGAACCAGAATAGACATAGCCAGCATGAGGAACAATAATCGCCTTGGGGACAGGCCAAACAGCACTGTGTGTTGAGCAGTGTATTTTCTGGTTTAACTCTAGTGATGCAGTTGATAACAGATCGTTTATATTGCTAGCCAATATTTTTTGTTGATCTGGATAAAAACTACCCGCTACAGCAGGTTGACGAATTTCTTGCACAATAACTCTCAGTAATAAATAGTGGTTCCATTAAAGTGGCTTGAGGGCATCTCT
>CAZYCY010000303.1:0-3457 GCA_964646145.1 uncultured Thiotrichaceae bacterium | reverse complement strand
AAAAAAATAATCGAGGACGTTACTTCACAAAGTCTGCGTCGTTTTGATAAAGGCGGTGATCTGTTTTACGAACAAATTTCAGCTTTACATAAGGCAGTACGCGGTAGCAACCCCGATGCCGCACTGTATTGGTTCGCCAGAATGATTGATGGTGGCTGTGATGCAATTTACATTGCACGCCGCATCATTCGCATGGCATCAGAGGATATCGGCAGTGCCGATCCTCGTGCTTTGCAACTGGCGCTGGCAGCATGGCAAACCTATGAACGCCTGGGTAGCCCGGAAGGGGAACTGGCCATCGCCCAGGCCATTGTTTATCTGGCATCAACGGCAAAAAGTAATGCCGTCTATGTTGCCTATAAGGCAGCGCAAACAGATGCAGCTAACTCTGCTTCACTGGATGTGCCAAAGCACCTGAGAAATGCGCCAACCCAATATATGAAAGAATTGGGTTATGGTAAAAGTTACCGCTACGCGCATGACGAAGAAAACGCTTTTGCAGCTGGTGAAACATATTTTCCTGAAGAAATAGGTGAAAAACAATACTACCACCCTGTAGGGCGGGGGTTGGAATTGAAAATTAAAGAAAAACTTGAGCGCCTAAGGGGATTGAACCTGAAAGAGTAGCCGGGTTAATATACCCTTCGCACTCAAGAATGCCCGTTTAGGACTCAGGATTAAATAAGATGCGGAACTTAACGCCGTAGTTTGTTTCAGATTGGATGATCTCAAAAGGCGCATAGTTGCGCTACGCAACGATTTGAGATCATTCAAGCTGGAGCAAAAAGGCAAGTTAAGTTTCGTAAGTTATTTGATCCTGAGTCCTTAGAGTGCGTAGGTTTTTGCGAAGAGCAAGGCGCGGTTATTATTAAATATTTTCGCAGTGAGTGGGTCGTTGCAAGGCTCTACAACGCAGCTACTCCATCCTTTGGTTCATAAACGCCACTTCCATGTGGCACTACTCGCAAAAAGATACGTGCTATAAACGGGCGTTCTTGAGTACGAAGAGTACAACTACCGTGCTTTCTCAATTAAAGCATAAGCCGAGTGGTTGTGAATCGACTCAAAATTTTCTGACTCTACGGTGTAGGCAAGGATACGTTTATCAATGTTTAGCTGGTGCGCTATGTCACGCACCATGTCTTCAACAAATTTCGGGTTATCGTAGGCGCGTTCGGTAACGACTTTTTCGTCCGGACGCTTTAGCAAACCGTATAATTCACAGGATGCTTGTGCTTCAACCAGGTCGATAATTTCTTCCACCCAGATAAAGTGTTCGGTTTCAATATTAACGGTGACATGAGAGCGTTGATTGTGTGCGCCACGTTCGGATATTTTTTTCGAGCAAGGACACAAGCTGGTGACCGGTACTACAACTTTTATGTTGATTTTATTTTCACCATTTTTATGTTCGCCAATAAAACTCACCTCATAATCCAGTAAACTTTTTACCCTGGAAGCGGGGGCTGTTTTATTGATAAAAAAATGAAAGTTCATTTCGATGTGACCGACTTCGGCATCCAGCAGTTTAGTCGTTTCGGTTAGCATGTCTTTAAATGAGTCAACTGTGATTTCCCATTCCTGGTTGTTGAGAATTTCAACAAAACGCGACATGTGGGTACCTTTGAAATTATGCGGTAAATCAACATACATATTAAAGTTAGCAATGGTGTGTTGAACCTTCCCGGTGCGGTCTTTTACCTGTACCGGGTGGCGAATATCCTTGATGCCTACCTTATTGATGGCAATGGCACGGGTGTCCTCACTGCTCTGAACATCGGGCAAGGTGCTTGTGGTATTGGCTTGCTTATCAAGTTGTGTTTCAGCTTGTATTTCAAGGGTGTCACTCATTATTCATTCTCTTCACTATAGCGAACGCAGGCGCGCTCTGTTTCCCAAAGTGTAAGCGCGATGACTTTAATGCTGTCACTGTTGATACGTTCGGAAATTGTTTTGTACATGTACGCAGCGATATTTTCTGCTGTTGGGTTTATTTTTTTAAATGGTTCAAGGTCATTCAGGTATCGGTGGTCGAGTTCGTCACCGACTGCATGGGCAGCCTGCTTCATTATTTTAAAATCAATGCCCATGCCGACATTGTCAAGTTGGCTAGCCACCGCTTCCAGTTCGACTTTCCAGTTGTGACCGTGCATACGGCTACATGCACCGGGATAACCCCGCAGGGTATGTGCTGATGCAAATTCAGTCACCACTTTCAGCTGGTAGCGTGCTGCCATTTAATGTACCTCTGGATTTAACTGAAGTGTAATACCTGAGTAAAACAGTAGGGTATTTTACCTTTTTTTTACTACATAAGCAATTCATTCACTCGGCGCTGAATGCTTAGTAATATGCCGGATTTATCAAGATGCCAGTCTGCGTGCAGTTCATCGGCCTGACCATGGTTGATTAATTCGTCAGGAAAGCCGATATGCATAATATTTACGGGTGGTGTGTTTATGGCGGGATGTTGTGCGTTGAGGTATTCGGCAACTGCGCTGCCAGCGCCACCAGCGATAGCATTATCTTCAATGGTGACTAGAAAATCGTATTGTTTGGCAACGGCATCAATGGTTTTTGTATCCAGTGGCTTGACGAATCGCATGCTGTATACGCTGGCATCAAGTTCTTCTGCAACCTCCATCGCAGTTGCTAACAGGGTACCGAAAACCAAAAGAGCAATCCTGTTTTCATTTTTGCCAGTATCCTGCCTTTTTTGCTCTGCCTGAGCAAACGGCAGTGCTTCAAGTTTTTGTGACAGGTTTAGGCCAGTTGCCGAGCCGCGGGGGTAGCGTACTGCACTGGGGCCATCATGCAAAAATGCGGTGGTTAATAAGCCACGGCACTCGGCTTCGTCGCATGGTGTCATCACCACCATATTAGGAATGCAGCGTAAAAAACTGATGTCGTAAGCGCCGGTGTGGGTGTGACCATCACCACCGACAATGCCTGCACGATCAATGGCAAAAACCACCGGTAAATTCTGCATGGCAACATCGTGTATCAGTTGATCGTAAGCGCGTTGCAGGAAGGTCGAGTAAATTGCTACCACCGGTTTTAAGCCATCACAGGCCATGCCGGCTGCAAGTGTTACCGCGTGTTGCTCGGCAATGCCAACATCAAAATAACGTTGTGGGAATTTTTTGGAAAATGCGACAAGGCCGGAGCCTTCACGCATTGCCGGGGTGATGGCGACCAGTCGTTCATCTTGCTCTGCCATGTCACATAACCACTGACCAAAAATCTCGGTGTAGGTGGGTGCTTTTTTTCTTTTTTTCTTTGCGCTGGCTGCTGGTGTGGCTATGCCGGTACTTAAATTAAATGCGCTGACACCATGGTACTTGACCGGGGCAGCTTCAGCTGGAAAATAACCTTTTCCTTTTAGTGTTCTGATATGTAGCAGTCTGGGGCCGGTTTGATGATTGATGTTTTTTAATACTGGAATCAGCGTATCCAG
>CAZYCY010000302.1:0-3484 GCA_964646145.1 uncultured Thiotrichaceae bacterium | reverse complement strand
ATTCGTGAAGGCGGTCGTACCGTTGGTGCGGGTGTGGTGGCTAAGATTATTGAGTAAGTATTTACTTCAATGAGTGTGTCGGGATGCATGGCATCGTCATGTCTCCCGTTGTGTTATACATGGATGTTAGAAGTGCAGATGATGTAGCAGCAACTAAATTATCTGCCTGTTAGGCCAGTGGCTCAATTGGTAGAGCAGCGGTCTCCAAAACCGCAGGTTGGGGGTTCGAGTCCCTCCTGGCCTGCCAATATTAACCCATAGCTAAAATATGGGGGGCAGGTGTTTAACATGGTCGCTAAGACCGAAGAAGTGGTTACAAGCAAGCTGGATTCCTTTAAGCTGCTGCTAGCAATAGCTGTGCTGTTATTGGGTATTGTTGGTTTTTATTACTACGAAGCTGAGTCGCAGTTATATCGCGTACTGGGTGTTGTGTTTGCAGTAGCGGTTGCTGTTGCTATCAGTTCAACCACGCGCCTTGGTCAAAATTTAATAGGCTTTGCACGCGATTCGCGCATGGAAGTACGTAAGGTTGTATGGCCGACGCGTCAGGAGACGCTGCAGACAACCTTAATGGTTATTGTTGCTGTCATTATCATAGGTATTTTTCTGTGGATAATCGATATGATGCTGGCACGGGCAATTCAGATGGTAACAGGGTGACAATAATGGCATTAATGATAAAAACGACAGCAGCAGGAGATGCATAGCTTATGGCAAAACAGTGGTATGTTGTGCATGCTTATTCAAATTTTGAAGGCAAAGTAAAGGCCTCATTGCAAGAGCATATTCGTCTTGCTGACATGGAAGATATGTTTGGTCAGATTTTGATTCCAACTGAAGAAGTGGTTGAGATCAGAGATGGTGTTAAGCGTCGTTCAGAACGTAAGTTTTTCCCTGGTTATGTGCTTGTGGAAATGGAAATGAATGATGAAACCTGGCATCTGGTCAAAGATGTGCCTAAAGTGATGGGTTTTATCGGTGGCACTAAAGATCAGCCCGCACCAATTACAGAAAAAGAAGCGATGACTATTATTAATGCTGTCGCTGAAGGTGTTGAAAAGCCAAAGCCAAAAGTTTTATATCAGCCTGGCGAAGTGGTGCGTGTCACCGATGGGCCATTTAATGATTTCAATGGTGTTGTAGAAGAAGTCGATTATGCTCGCAATCGCCTCAAGGTTGCGGTGCTGATCTTTGGTCGTTCAACACCGGTAGATTTAGAGTTTAGCCAGGTAGAAAAAGGCTAAAGAAATCACCATAAAGAGGCAAAGAAAGCATTTAATATAAAGTGCTGCATAAGTATTTGCAGTGTGTACTTAAACAATAAGCTTTGTGTCTCTGCAGTGAAAAGTTTTTAAGTTGTAAGATTTGTTTTAATTAATAACATAAAATGGGGAGCTCGAAACAAGTACGGCGTTTGCACCCGGGAGAGTAAAATGGCTAAGAAAGTCGATGCGTATATAAAGTTGCAGGTTCCTGCCAGTGAAGCAAACCCCAGTCCACCGGTTGGTCCTGCACTGGGTCAGCATGGTGTCAACATCATGGAATTCTGTAAAGCCTTCAATGCCAAAACACAGAACATGGAAAAGGGTATGCCGATTCCTGTTGTTATTACCGTGTATAGCGACAAAAGTTTCACCTTTATCACCAAAACACCACCGGCTTCAATTCTTTTGAAAAAAGCAGCGGGTATACCAAAAGGCAGTGGTGAGCCGCATCTAAACAAAGTGGGCAAGGTTAATCGTGCGCAATTAGAAGAAATTGCAAGCACTAAAATGCCCGATTTAACGGCAGCAGATATGGATGCAGCAGTGCGTACCATTGCTGGTAGTGCGCGTAGCATGGGTATTGAGACAGAGGGTGTGAACTAATGGCTAAGTTATCTAAACGTAGTAAAGCAATTAATGAAAAAATTGACAGGGAAAAAGTCTATCCATTGGAAGAAGCGCTAGGGCTGTTGAAAGAAGTTTCATCCGTTAAATTTACAGAATCAGTTGATATCAGTGTCAATCTTGGTGTAGACCCTAAAAAGAGTGACCAGGTTGTGCGTGGCGCAACGGTGTTGCCTAACGGCAGTGGTAAAAAGGTTCGCGTTGCGGTATTTACTGATGGTGATAATGCAAAAGCTGCAACGGAAGCAGGTGCTGATATCGTTGGTATGGATGATCTTGCAGCAGAAGTCAAAAAAGGTAACTTGGACTTTGATGTTGTTATTGCCTCGCCTGATGCAATGCGTGTAGTTGGTCAACTGGGTCAGATTTTAGGTCCTCGTGGTTTAATGCCTAACCCTAAAGTAGGCACGGTTACCCCTGATGTTGCTGGTGCCGTTAAAAATGCCAAATCTGGACAAGTTCGTTATCGCGTAGATAAGGCTGGTATAATTCATTGCTCTGTTGGTGTTGTTGCATTTGACGTGTCTAAGTTGAAAGAAAATATTGACAGTTTGATTGCTGATTTAATTAAAGCAAAGCCATCTGCCGCAAAAGGTATATTCCTTAAGAAAATTTCTATTTCAACAACCATGGGTCCTGGTCTTGTCGTTGATCAAACAGAGTACCTCTGATTTTTATTTGCTTGTATAGTAATGAGTACAAAATTGTAGTCTGCTTGAATCATTGGCATAAGCTGTATCATTGATATGAGATGGACATAATCAGGCGACGATAACTTGAATTTATTACGGTTCACTTAGTTGAATAATTGAACCGTGATGAAAATTTGACAGCCGAGTAAGTGTTATTACAAACCGGTGTCGTCAGAGACCGTAGGTGAAAACAACTGGAAATGTTTCCGGCTAAGTTTTCTTAATTTCCTACGTAGATGGTGAATTTCGAAAGAAAACACCTTTGTTGGATTATGCAGTTGCATAGTCTGTTTAAACTTGGCTGGGTTAATGATTGTAATAATTGTATTACATGTAAACTTGGCATAAGCTTTTTATTATTAACAACAGGAGAGCTAAAGTGGCACTAAGTCTTGCAACTAAGAAAGCTATTGTCGCTGAAGTTTCTACAATTGCCGCCAGTGCGCTTTCAGCCGTAGCTGCTGAATATCGTGGTATTACTGTAGGAGACTTGACCGAATTACGTGCTAAAGCGCGTGATGAAGGCGTGTATCTGAAAGTCGCGAAAAACTCACTGGTAAAGCGTGCAGTTGAAGGTACAGAGTTCGAGTGTATGCAGGATGAACTGAAAGGGCCGCTGATTATGGCGTTCTCTCAGGAAGATCCCGGCGCAGCAGCTCGACTGATCAAGAATTTTTCAAAAGATAACGATAAACTAATCGCTAAAGTTATTGCAATTGGCGGTGAAATTTTACCTATCGAGCAACTAGAAGCATTATCTAAATTACCAACACGCGATCAGGCGATTGCATTGTTGATGGCTGTGATGAAAGCACCTAGTGAAAAACTTGTGCGTACAATCAACGAAGTCCCTGCGAAACTGGTTCGCACGGTGGCTGCTATCTGTGATCAGAAGCAGGGTGA
>CAZYCY010000301.1:0-3487 GCA_964646145.1 uncultured Thiotrichaceae bacterium | reverse complement strand
CGATTATCAGGGCGAAGGTCTTATCATTCATGATGACTTCTCGGGCAATGACGCAACGCAACACAGCCCATTTGGCGATAGTGCACTGGAAACATTAAAACGAGACCCCTTTGCTACGCAGGGTACGAAAAAATGAATCGTTCACTGCACCCGGGGGTTGAAGCTATCGAGTCAAAAGGTTGGGTACTCGCCAACAAATGGTTGATCGCAAGGCGGATCAGTCAACTGTCTATCCTCTTACTATTTTTAATCGGTCCCTGGTTTGGCATCTGGTTCATTACCGGCAATCTAAACTCCAGCTTGATTCTTGATACCGTGCCACTAACCGACCCCTATTTATTTATACAAAGTTTGTTTGCAGGGCATATACCAGAAAATGCAGCCATTATTGGTGCGGCAATTGTTTCAGTATTTTATATTCTGGTCGGTGGTCGTGTTTTCTGTTCCTGGGTATGCCCGATAAACATGGTTACCGATGCCGCCCAATGGTTGCGCATCCAGTTTAAAATCACCGGCGCATCAAGCCTGTCACTGAAAACCCGTTACTGGATTTTAGCCACCACATTACTACTGGCATTGGTCTCCGGTAACATCATCTGGGAGCTGGTTAACCCGGTTTCCATGTTACACCGGGGCTTGATATTTGGCATGGGAATGGCGTGGTTTATTATTCTCGCGGTGTTGCTGCTGGATTTATTCGTCAGCCGACGCGGCTGGTGCAGCCACCTGTGTCCGGTCGGTGCGTTTTACAGTTTACTTGGCACCCACAGTTTGATTCGAATACGTGCCGATGCCCGTGAAAAATGCGACGACTGCATGGACTGCTTTAAAGTGTGCCCTGAGCAACAAGTTATTCGACCTGCACTGAAAGGTCATCTCAATAAAAAACATGGCGAACAAATCGGCCCGGTAATCACTTCCGCCAACTGCACTAACTGTGGCCGCTGTATTGATGTTTGCGCAAAAGATGTTTTCCATTTTGGTTTACGCACAAATAATTACGTACCAACTAATACTTTTTTAACCGATAGCAAACAACCAGAAAAATTCTGATTCCCGTGATCAGAACTTCGCTGGATAACTCTTCCCAAGCAGAGGACTTAGATGATGAAAACAACAATATTTATAGTATTAATTGCCACTGCGGGTTTCAGTATGCAGGCAATATCCGAAACCGTGCAGTCATTACGGGGCATAAATCCTATCGAGCAGGATACGAACGTACCTACTGCAAGAAGGTTTGTTGATGATGATGAGGTAATAGCGCGACACCATGTGCAACAGCCGCCCATGGTGCCTCATTCAATAAGAGGCTACCGTATAAACCTGAATGAAAATCGGTGCATGACGTGCCACAGCTGGGCAAACCACCGTGAAGCGAATGCTACCAAAGTCAGCCTGACGCATTTTGAAGATCGAGATGGGTTCGTGATGGCAAATGTCTCCCCGAGTCGTTACTTCTGCACAAAGTGTCATGCTCCGCAGGCCGATGCCAGACCATTGATTGAGAATACTTTTGAGCCTGTCAGGGGATTTACCGGACGCTAGGCAAAACGGCAAACTACAACTTTGTACAAAACGCAATATTGATTGACGGGAATAATTTATCATGTCCAATAACAACACAAAACCTCACAAAGACGGGTTATTTAGTAGAATGTGGCAGGCATTAAAGAAACCTTCTGTAAAATACCCACTAGGTACATTACTGGTTACCGGTTTCTTCTCAGGCATTATCTTCTGGGGTGGTTTTAATACTGCCATGGTGGCAACAAACAGTGAAGAATTTTGTCTTTCCTGTCACGAAATGTACGCCTTCCCTTACCAGGAATATAAAGAAACCATTCATTACAGCAACCGTTCCGGGGTACGTGCCACCTGCTCTGACTGTCATGTCCCTAAAGAATGGCATCATAAAGTGGTGCGTAAAGTCGTCGCCACTCGGGAATTATGGCATACAGCACTTGGCACCATCGACACCGAGGAAGAATTTGAAGGCAAACGGTTAGAACTCGCACAAAGAGTCTGGCGCAGCATGGAAGCCTCCGATTCTCGCGAATGTCGCAATTGCCATGAGTTTGAATTCATGGATTTTGGCGAACAGGGTCGCCGTGCCGTTGATGCCCACGTTAGAGGTTTTGAGGAAGGGAAAACCTGTATAAACTGCCACAAGGGTATTGCACACAAATTGCCTGATATGCGTGGAGTAGACCCGGATTCTGCTATTGGTAATATTTAGTCTGCATAACTTGTTTTTCATGATTTTCGTAACTTCTCTTCATGTTACTAAATGCTATAAAAGAAACAGTTTCGCAAGGACGCGGCGGACATTGGTTCAATAGACCAACCTCGATCATCTGTACTCTCTACACAGGTTGTGCCTGCCATGTAACCATGACCGCATATCAATGTTGATTAAATTCTGAATCAGGTTTATTATCTTCTGCGTAAGTATTGATCCTTATGAATAATAAAATCATACAACACAACTCAGCACTCACTGCCCCCCTGACTGATGATTTTGGTCGTCGGATAGAGTATGTGCGCTTATCTGTAACCGATAAATGCAACCTGCGCTGCTTCTACTGCATGCCCAAAGGTTTCAAGGACTTTGAGCAGCCTGAGCACTGGCTTACTTTTGATGAAATTGAGCGTATTATCAAGGCTTTCACCGAGCTCGGTGTGGCGCGTGTCAGGCTTACCGGTGGCGAACCACTGGTCAGAAAAAACATCACCGAGCTATCTCAACGTCTTACTGCCCTGCCCGGGCTGGACGATTTATCACTCAGTACCAACGCGGTGTTACTCGATAAACATGCTAACGCCCTATATGATGCCGGTGTTTCCAGAATCAATGTCAGCCTGGACAGTTTACAACCTGAACGATTTAAAAACATTACCGGCGGTGAATTGCAACCCGTGCTTGACGGTTTAATGGCAGCAAAACAGGTCGGCTTTTCCCCCATAAAAATCAACATGGTCGCCATGAAAGGTCTCAATGATGATGAATTTGAAGACATGATTGAATTCTGTCTACAACATGATTTCACCTTACGCTTTATCGAAACCATGCCGATGGGTGCGACCAGTGACGATGCCACCAATCACTATCTCGACTTGCAGACAGTCAAACAGCAACTGTCAGAAAAGTATGAACTTATTGATAGCGTCATGCCAGGTGGCGGACCTGCTCGCTACGTGCAAATTAAAAACACAGATTTGCGAGTCGGTTTTATTACCCCTATTTCGCAGCATTTTTGTGAAACCTGTAACCGCGTTCGTATATCGGTAGATGGCACACTTTATCTGTGCCTGGGACAAGATGATAAACTTGAATTACGCCCGTTACTGCGTGCTGGCATTAGTGATGACGAATTAAAAAATGTGCTGATAGGCGCGATCAGACTAAAGCCAGAAAAACACGAATTCAAAGACAAACCAGATCAGGTGGTTCGATTGATGAGTATGACCGGCGGTTAAATCCGAA
>CAZYCY010000300.1:0-3491 GCA_964646145.1 uncultured Thiotrichaceae bacterium | reverse complement strand
CTGAAAAATCAATAACCTGCGTTCTTTTCTAAAATTACGCTGAGTAGTTACGATTACTTTCGCTTTTTGCATAAGCTTTAAGGTGTAGGGTATTAGATATTGTATAATTTTAAAAAAAACTAACCAACGAAACTGTGACCGAGGTAATCATGCCCTTAATAAAACCTTTTGCTGGATTACGCCCTTTACCAGAGCGCGCTAATGAAGTTATTGCGCCGCCATATGATGTTTTAAATTCTATTGAAGCACGTGAGCGAGCGGCTGATCGTCCCTGGAGTTTCTTGCATATTTCCAAAGCTGAAATTGATTTAGCGGAAGATATCGACCCATACGATCCAGCGGTGTATGTTAAGTCGGCCGAAAATTTACAAAAAATGCTGGATGAAGGCATTTTGCTGCGTGAAGACAAACCCTGTTACTATGTTTATCGCTTGATTATGGACGGTCTCTCGCAGGTGGGTCTGGTTGCAACAGCCTCAGTGGTTGATTATGATAGCAACCGCATTCGTAAACACGAATTTACCCGACCAGCAAAAGAAGACGATCGCGTGCGCCAGATCGAAGCCTTGAATGCACAAACCGGCCCAGTATTGCTGGCATACAAATCACAGTCGGCGATGGATGCTATTCTGTTTGGAACCACTGAACAAATACCGCTGGTCGATGAAACTGCGGATGACAGTGTGCGCCATACTTTCTGGAAAATTGATGATGAAGAGACCATCAAAAAGTTAAGCGATGGTTTTGAGGCGATGGAAGCCATTTATATTGCTGATGGCCACCACCGTTCGGCTTCTGCCTCACGCGTGGCGAAGACAAAAGGGGGCGATGGGAATCAGAATAGCGATTACTTTCTTTCGGTTATTTACCCGCATAAGCAGATGAATATTCTGGATTACAATCGCGTAATAAAAGATTTAAACGGTTTGAGTAAAGATGAATTGCTGGAAAAAATAAAAGAGGCATTCAGCGTTACAGAAGAACTTGAAGCCGTTAAACCGGCAAAAGCCACTGAGTTTGGCATGTATCTCGATGACCAGTGGTATCGCCTGAACATTAATACTGAACTGGTGCCGGATGATCCAGTGGCCTCACTGGATGTCAGTTTGCTGGCGGATAACCTGGTTGCACCGCTGTTGGGTATCACCGATCAACGCACCGATACCCGCATTGATTTTATCGGTGGCATTCGTGGCTTGGGCGAACTGGAAAAACGCGTCAACAGTGGAGAAATGGCGATTGCTTTCTCGCTATATCCAACTAGCATGGAAGCCCTGATGGCAGTAGCGGATGCAGGTGAAGTCATGCCGCCAAAATCCACCTGGTTCGAACCCAAACTGGCGGATGGTTTGATTTCGCACGTGCTGGATTAAGTTTTTTAATGGAATTATTAGATGCCCTGTAAGTAACTTTAGCAATAGGATACACCCATGTCTGCCTATCACGTTGTCAGAAGCATCACTATCAAGGTGTCTAAAGAAAACCTGATTTCTTCTTTGTCCAACTATAAGGAATGGCCAAAATGGTCTCCCTGGTTAATCATGGAACCCGAAACAAAACTTGAGTTCAATGATAAACAGGGTGAGACCGGGGCGTTTTATAGCTGGTCAGGCGATATGATTGGTGAGGGTGAAATGATCCTGTGCGATAAGAGCGACTCGCAACTCGTCATGCAACTTGAATTTATCAGACCTTTCAAATCACAGGCACGTGTCGAGTTTCATATTAGGGAAGACGGTGAGCAGTGTGAGCTTAGTTGGCACATGTACGGTAAACTTCCATTCTATTTATTACCCATGAAAAAGAAGGTGACGGCATGGATAGCAATGGACTATGAGCGCGGCTTGCTGATGCTGAAAGAGTATATGGAGGATCACAAAGTATCTTCCAGCGTATCAGTTGAACAAGAGGCATATATCGAAAAGCAGTTATATGTCGGTCTGGCGAATGAAGCCGCGAATAAGGAGGTCGGAACTGTAATGCAGTCGGATTATAAAAAGCTTTATGAATTGTTTGCAGAAAAAAACTGGCCTGTTGATGTTATTCCTTTTTCAATTTATAACACGATGGACATAAATAATGCGAAAATGACGTTCATCTCCAGTATTCCGGTGAAGCAGAAAGTTAACGTTGAAGCGCCGTTCATTGTTGGTGAGCTGGAAGCATCACATGCATTAAAAGTTACTCACACCGGAAACTATCTTTACCTTGGTAATGCCTGGTCTACTGCCACCACGGCAGTAAAGTTTTATGAAAAGAAACAGCTAAAACAGCCGGCGGGCATCGAACGTTACCTTAATGACCCCAGTACAACACCCGCTGAGGAATTAATAACAGAAGTGCTGATACCAGTAAAATAAATCGTTTTTAATCAACCCGTCATTATCACATTGAAGGACTACTAGGAGCGTTAAAAAAGCATTGGATATTCACGTCTGATCTTGTCTATCCCTGCATAAACCTCATCAGGTAATGTAATAGCGATGGACTTGATGTTGCTTTTTAATTGTTCCATTGTGGTCGCGCCGATCAATGTGGAGCTGACAAAAGGCTGGTTATTAACAAATGCCAGCGCCATCTGGCAGACGTCAAGTTCATGCTGTTCTGCCAGGGCAATGTATTTTTTAATTGCTGCATCTGTTTGTGGCAAGATCCTGTGTTCCTGGCGCGTTTCTATGGTTAGCCGAGCGCCTTCCGGGCGCGCCCCATCGAGGTATTTTCCACTTAACATTCCTCTGCATAACGGCGACCATGCAAGCAAACCGCAGTTTTCATGAATAGCAATTTCGCTTAGGTCTGGTTCGAATTTCCGGCACAGCAATGAGTATTCGTTTTGCATCGAAGCAACGCGTGGCATGTTGTTTTGTGCGGCTATCTGCAACCATTTACTCAAACCCCAGGCGGTTTCATTGGACAAACCAATATGGCGAATTTTCCCTGCCTGAACCAGGTTCTGCATAGTGAGCAACACTTCCAGAAAATTTTCTTCCTCAGCCTGTGCATCAAAATTCGGCGCGTAGTTCCACAGTTGTCCGAAGTGATATGAACCTCTGTTTGGCCAGTGCAACTGGTAGAGATCAATGTAATCTGTTTGTAACCTTTTCAGGCTGCCTTCTATCGCCAGCAGAGTATTTTTTTTGTCGATAAAGTTTTTTCCCTCACGAATCCATGACAACCCAGGCCCGGATATTTTTGATGCCAGGATCACCTGGTCGCGGTTTGACCGCGCAGCAAACCAGTTGCCGATAATGGTTTCAGTGCTGCCAAAGGTATTTGCACTTGGCGGGATGGCATACATCTCGGCAGTGTCAAAAAAATTAATGCCCTGCTCAAGTGCGTAATCCATCTGCTCAAAACCGTGTGCCTGCGTGTTTTGAAACCCCCAGGTCATGGTGCCAAGACCAATAACGCTGATGTCAAGCTCGGTTCGACCTAGTTTTTTATATTTCACTTGCTTTACCTGTTGATGAAAATTAATGCTCGGCTAGACT
>CAZYCY010000299.1:0-3494 GCA_964646145.1 uncultured Thiotrichaceae bacterium | reverse complement strand
GGCATTAATCCACTTGTGACCAGCCATCGTCTTGTTCAAACCGGTCGCCAAATTTTGTTTTTAGTGATGTCAATGTTGTACTCAAGCGGTCAACACCCGTGCTTTTGATGTATTCCAGCGGGCCACCTCTGAATGGGGCGAAGCCGGTACCGAAAATAACGCCAGCATCAATCAAATCTTTTTCATCGACAATGCCTTCGCGCAAACAGGCAGTGGCTTCATTCAACAGACGTAATACCAGCCTGTCCTGTACTTCCTGAGGGTTAGTGTACGAAGCGTTTTTATTTTTAATCGGTTTGTTGCCCTTATACTTATAAAAACCTTCGCCGGTTTTTTTACCCAGTTTTTTATCGGACAGTGTTTTTAAATTATCGGGCAAGGTCAGATCAAGTGCCTCTGATAAGATATTGGCAACCGATTGACAAATGTCCAGACCAACCGTGTCAGCAAGTTCAATCGGTCCCATTGGCATACCATAGTCCGTGGCGGCTTTATCAATGACTTCTGGCGGTATGCCTTCATCGACCATGATAACGGCTTCAAGAATATAGGGCATTAATATTCTGTTAACTAAAAAGCCGGGTGAACTCTTCACCGCTAAGGGTAATTTGCCTATATCTTTTGCAAAGGTCAGTGCCTGTTTAATCACTTTTTTGTTGGTTTTATCACCTTTGATGATCTCAACCAGAGGCATTAACGCCACGGGATTGAAAAAGTGCAAGCCAACCAGACGACCGGGTTTTTTCAGGCAGGAGCTTAAATCTTCAAGTTTTATACTGGAGGTGTTGGTGGCAAGGATAGCGCCAAGCTTCATTTTTGGCTCGATGGATTGATATAAAGCGCGTTTAACTTCGACATCCTCAAATATGGCTTCAATAACAATGTCAGCATGGCGTAGACCACTGCCACTTTGGTCAGCCATTAAGCGATCATTGGCGTCTCGAATGGCACGTCTATCGCGTTTGAATTTCTTTTTGAATGAATATTGTGCGCGTTTAATGGCTTTTGCCAGTGCTTCCGGGCTTTGATCCTGCACCGTTACTGAATAACCCTGTATGGCACACCAGGAAGCGATATCACCGCCCATTATACCAGCGCCAATAACATGTACATTTTTAACATCAAATGGTGTTTGCTTGCCCTGACTTTTTAAATTTTCCTGTAAAAAGAAGACACGTACCAGGTTTCTCGCGGTATCGGTGGTGGCTAATTCTGCAACAGTAACGGCTTCACGTTGTAGCATTTTCTTTTTGTTACCGGCTTCCTTTTCCCACAGGTTTATCAGTGAATAGGGTGCGGGATAGTGTTCAGATTTTGCTTTTAAGGATACCTGTTTGCGCATCTGCGCAGCGACTAACGGGCGTATAAAAGAATAACTTGTTAGTCGTGTTACTAATCGTGTGAGTAATGGCAATGGCTTTGTTTTTGGTGCGTTTAATGCGTAATATTTCGCTGCGATTTTTAATTGTCGCAGTGGCACCATTTCATCGATCAGTCCCATTTTCTTGGCAGCGCGTGCGGTCAATGCTCTGCCGGTTAGCATAATGTTCATTGCTGCGAGAGGGCCGCAACGTTCGATTGATCTTGCTGTGCCACCGTAGCCCGGATGAATCCCCAGTTTGATTTCGGGTAAGCCGATTTTTGTTTTTTTATCATCGCTGGCAATGATGTAATCACAGGCTAAAGACAGTTCCGTGCCGCCGCCAAAACAAAGACCATGAACCATGCTGACGGTTGTGCAGGGCATGGCTTCCAGACGATTCATTAACGCATGACCGTTAAGCATGAATGCCAGCGCCTGTTCTTTATTTTCCAGCGCAGTAAATTCTTTTATGTCAGCACCAAGAATGAAACTGTCTTTTTTATCAGAAAGAAGAATGATCGCAGCAGGAGATTTTTTTTCAAATGCTTGCAGAATATCGTCGAGCTCTTTGATGGCAGCCTGCGTTAACAGGTTTACTGCCGAGCCTGTGGTATCAAAATGCAACCAGACAATATTGTTATCGCCAGTTTCAATTTTCCAGTTGTTGCTGGCGCTTGAAGTATTGCTTGAAATATTGTCAGACATTAGATTCCCCCTGTTTTCTTGTTTGCCAGAAATTCAACCATGTCTTCGTTTTCAACACGAAAATATATTTCTTCTACAGACAGAGTTAGATCAATAGATTCAAAATATATTTCATCGCCTAAAAAATAGTGAGCAGAATGCCAATTATCATTTTTTCGAGAAACAATAATTTTAACAAAATCTTGCTCAATAGTGACATATTCTAACAATGTTAGAATATTGATATATTCCATTCGTTTATCATGTTCATCGATCTTACGTGTAGAGCGAGAAATCACTTTAAGTAAAATTACGGGTTTTGTTTTGTAGTATTTATCTTCAAATTTATTATCACAAACGACCATGCAGTCAGGGTAACGAAAATTTCCATTAGATGTTTTTAGTTTCTTATCAGAGGTAAAAGGTCGGCAATCTGAGTTTTTCAGATAGCTACGAAATTCTGCAAAAATATTTCCTGAAATATAATCGTGATTGTCGCTTGCCCCAGTCATAGCAATAACCTGACCTGCAATATACTCATGTTTTACTTCGCTGCTTAACTCACCCTGTAGATATTCTTCTTGAGTTATAAAACCACTTTGTTTATTTACGGTAGGCATTTATTTACCCCTGTTTTTTTGATGACTGTGTTTTGGGTATCTAATAACCTTGGGTAAGATATAGATTGAGATTCAGAGTTTCCAAGAGCAAGGCGAGCAATATTAAATATAAGCGCGTGAGTTATTCTATTGCAAGTGCTTACCAACGCAGCTATTGGGAATTCTGGACTCAAGCTACTTATCCACAGATTTTTAGAGGTATCCTTTTATAAATTGTAACAATAAAAATCACTTATTACTCGAATTCAGGAGAAGTAACTCCACCATCCTTAGTAATTATAAGTGTAACTACTCAGCGTATTATCCAGGTAAGGATGTAGGTTATTGATTTTTCAGGCATCTGCAACATGGATGTTGCAGTAGAGCGTACATGGACGTATTTACAGCGTCCTTAAAAATCAATAACCTGCGTCCTTTTCCAAAATTACGCTGAGTAGTTACTTATAAGTGAACTTAACCTTAAAAAAGCAGTTGAAAGTGCACCTAGAGTGTAAGCTACTCCATCCTTTGGTTCGTAAACGGCACATCCGTGTGCCACTCCTGATGTGCATAGTGACAAAAAAATGTGAAGTTACCTTATTGGTGATGAGCAAATTTTTAAATTTGCCAGGTGCATCAAGAAGTTGCGCTATAAATGTGCAGTCAACTGCTTTTTTAAGGTTTAACCAAACCCTGATACCCTGGCTACATTCCTGTCACAAAATTATAGGTAAAATTTTCTTCTTGACAAACAAAAATCAGTTGTTAATATCAGTCTGTGTTATTGCAAATGGTTCTTATTACTGTTTTTCAGAGTTTTGCAATTCATAACAACGATGAGGCATCAG
>CAZYCY010000298.1:0-3506 GCA_964646145.1 uncultured Thiotrichaceae bacterium | reverse complement strand
AACAAAAATTCGGCGTTAAGTTCCGCATCTTATTTAATCCTGAGTCCTTAGTATGAATCTACTGCGAAAAAGTCATTTTTGTTCATTTTCCCGATTAATTTTGTTAAATAGCCGTGCTATTCGCCTCAAATAATCGAAAAACTGCCCTAAAAATGGCTTTCTCTCGCTACGATCAACTAAGTCCGACAGACTCCTAGGCAAGCTCTAACCCATCAACCAAGCGATTTAAACAGGGGCTACCGGCTACCGCCAAGGAGGCCGCAGCCAAACTTACATGGACATATTATTATCTAACTACATAAACCCAAACGGGAGACAATAAATGAGCGATTCATCAAACACCATATACGAAATCATTCCTGAGGCCAAAGCGCGAGCGCACATCAATGACTCACAGTATCAAGAGATGTACCAACGCTCTATTGATGACCCGGATGGGTTCTGGGGAGAACAGGCAGAGATTTTTCTCGACTGGTCAAAACCCTGGGACAAAGTACGTCATTACGACTACAAAAAAGGCGATATCCGTTGGTTCGAGGGTGCAACGCTTAATGTTTCATACAATTGCCTGGATCGTCACCTGGAAACTCGTGGCGAGCAAACTGCCATCATCTGGGAAGGCGACGAGCCAAATGATGACAAAAAAATAACTTATCGCGAACTCCATACTGATGTTTGCAAGCTGGCCAATGTACTAAAGTCCAGGGGCGTTAAAAAAGGTGATCGGGTATCTATTTATATGCCAATGATTCCTGAAGCCTCCGTCGCCATGCTGGCATGTACTCGTATCGGCGCTGTGCACTCAATCGTATTTGGTGGCTTCTCACCAGAGGCGCTGCGAGACCGGATCGCAGATTCTGACTGCCAGCTTGTGATAACTGCCGATGAAGGTCTGCGTGGATCAAAACGCGTTCCATTAAAAGCTAATGTGGATAAAGCCATCGCTGAATGCCCTAATGTCCACACCGTACTGGTTGTTAAACGCACAGGTGGAGATATCACCTGGAACGACAAGTGCGACCTCTGGTACGAAGATGAAATGAGTAAGGTCTCATCGGATTGCCCAGCCGAAGAAATGGATGCTGAAGATCCATTATTTATTCTCTACACATCTGGCTCAACTGGCAAACCAAAAGGAGTATTGCATACCACTGGTGGTTATTTGCTGTATGCAGCAATCAGTCACAAATATATTTTTGACTATCATGACGGTGACATCTACTGGTGTACTGCCGATGTTGGTTGGATAACAGGTCATACCTACATCGTGTATGGACCTCTGGCCAACGGTGCGACCACACTCATGTTTGAAGGTGTGCCAACTTACCCGGACGCAAGCCGATTCTGGCAGGTGGTGGACAAACATCAGGTTAATATTTTTTATACCGCACCAACCGCTATTCGCGCACTCATGTCACAAGGTGATGATTTTGTAAAAAATACCAGTCGTAAGAGCCTGCGGTTACTCGGCAGTGTTGGTGAGCCGATAAATCCTGAAGCATGGGAATGGTACTACAATATTATTGGCGAGGGTCATTGTCCAATTGTTGATACCTGGTGGCAAACGGAAACCGGCGGCATTTTAATCACACCACTGCCAGGTGCAAGCAAATTAAAACCCGGCTCGGCAGCACACCCGTTCTTTGGCATTAAACCCGCGTTGATGGACGATAACGGAAACATTTTAGAAGGCGAAAGCTCTGGCAATCTGGTTATTTGTGAGTCCTGGCCCGGACAAATGCGTACTTTATATGACAACCACGAACGTTTTATTGAAACCTATTTCACTATGTACCCCGGTTACTACACAACGGGGGATGGTGCTCGTCGCGATGAAGATGGTTATTACTGGATCACCGGTCGAGTCGATGATGTTATCAATGTTTCAGGGCACCGTATGGGCACTGCTGAAGTCGAAAGCGCATTGGTATTGCATAAATCTGTTGCTGAGGCGGCCGTCGTCGGCTATCCGCATGAGATTAAAGGACAGGGAATCTACGCCTATGTAACCTTAATGGTGGAACAGGAACCGAGTGATGCATTAAAAAAGGAACTGGTACAATTAGTTCGCAGTGAAATTGGCCCTATCGCCAGCCCTGATATAATTCAGTGGGCACCAGGCTTACCCAAGACACGCTCAGGAAAAATCATGCGCCGTATTCTACGAAAAATTGCAGGCAATGAACTGGATAGCCTGGGCGATACGTCGACATTGGCCGACCCTTCAGTGGTTGAACACCTGATCGAAAACCGCTCGACCAAGTAATACTCTTTGTACCTGAATCCGGCAAGTGATCGTGCATATTAGAGTGCAAGCTCTACGGAACAAGAGCTTGCGCTTTATGTGTGCGAACACTTGCAGGATTCAGGTTGTATTAATCGTTGCATAAGTATTTGCAGTGTCTATTTTTTAAACTGTCGGCAGCATGGCTGCTACCGTCTAGGAGCTTGTCCGAAAATGGAAACCGTAGCGAAACGAAGTTACATTCGAACCAGTGCCGAACCCCAGGTAAATCCTCCGCCAAATGCCACCATCATAACGAGATCTCCCGGTTTTATCCTGCCATCTCGTACGCCCGCGTCCAGAGCCAGGGGAACCGATGCACCAGATGTGTTAGCGTGGTTCTCGATGGTCACAATAACCTGATCCATGGACATGGACAATTTTTTTGCCACTGCACCAATAATGCGTATATTAGCCTGGTGAGGGACAAGCCAGTCAATGTCAGATTTCTGCAGATTGTTTGCAAGCAATGTTTCTTCAACAATTTGACTTAATTTTCTAGTCGCCACCTTAAACACTTCATTACCACTCATGTGCATAAAAGCATCTTCACGATCAGCCTCGCTAACGCCTGAGGGGTTAGGAACATACAGTAAATCGTTGTATCGACCATCTGCATGTATGTGTGTCGAAATGAGACCCTGAGGCTGAGGCGAATCCGATTCTACTGCCTCGATAACAACAGCACCTGCACCGTCACCAAAAATAATACAGGTGCGGCGATCTGTCCAGTCCACAATACGCGAATTTACTTCACTGCCGATGACTAGCACACGTTGCGCAGTACCGGCGCGTATGTACTGATCCGCAATACTCAAGGCATAGGTAAAGCCGGCGCACGCTGCCTGTACATCCATGGCAGCGCAACCACCAGCACCAATATGATTTTGTACCAGACAGGCAGTACTTGGGAAAACCCGATCCGGGGTGCTGGTCGCAACCACGATCAAGTCAATATCCGTGGGCGCAACACCGGCAGCTTCCAGCGCCAGCACGCTTGCGTGTGAAGCCATTGTTGAAGCGGTCTCGGCGGCACCAGCCAAATGGCGTTGACGAATACCCGTACGCGTATAAATCCATTCGTCTGTGGTATCAACCATTGACTCTAAATCCTGATTAGTCAGGATTTTTTTGGGCAAATAACTACCAGTGCCAATAATGCGTGAATATTTATTCATAGATTAGTTATGATCTTCGTTAAAAAATAAAGTTTACGTTTTTT
>CAZYCY010000297.1:0-3506 GCA_964646145.1 uncultured Thiotrichaceae bacterium | reverse complement strand
AGAAAACGTAACTACTCAGCGTGATTTGAGAAAAGGATGCAGGTTATTGATTTTTAAGGACGCTGTAAATACGTCCATGTACGCTCTACTGCAACATTCATGTTGCAGATGCCTGAAAAATCAATAACCTGCATCCTTACCCGGATAATACGCTGAGTAGTTACAAGAAAACCTTGATCCCGATCATCCTGATGTGGCAATGGTTCTTGATAATTTGGCTATTTTATATCGAAAAACCAAAAGATCTAAAGAAGCCCAGTTGCTGAAAAAATACAAAAAGATAAGAATTGGCTAACAGCTGTATGGAGTTGCTGTTATTGAGCCTCTACTTTTTAAAAAGGCAAGCGTAAGCTACTGTCAACCGCCAATAGTTGTTCACGAAAAGTATTCTGAATTTCATGTAATGTATCTTCATCATTGGCTTCAAAGCGTAACACCAGGCATGGCGTGGTATTTGAAGGGCGGACCAAACCCCAGCCCTGTGCATAATTAACACGGATGCCATCAAGGGTGATGGTTTCTGCATTTTCAAAATGTGCTTGATCGATAAATTTATTCATAAATTTATAATGTTCGCCTTCTGCAAAATCAATCTGCAATTCAGGGGTGTTGAAGCTGTCGGGCAGGGCGTTGAATATTTCAGCACTGCTTTGGTTTTGCTTAGCGATAATTTCCAGCATACGAGCCGCACTGTATAAGCCATCATCAAAACCAAACCAGCGTTCTTTGAAGAAAATATGTCCGCTCATTTCACCGGCCAGTTCGGCGCCGGTTTCTTTCATTTTTGCCTTGATGAAGGAATGCCCAGTTTTCCACATTAGCGGTTCGCCGCCAAGGTTTTTAATATAGGCATGCAGATTAGAGGTCGATTTTATATCATAAATAATTAATGCGCCGGGTTTGCGTGTCAGCACATCAGCAGCGTACAGCATCATCTGACGATCCGCCCATATAATGTTTTGTTGGTTATCTAATATGCCAACACGGTCGCCATCGCCATCAAATGCCAGACCGATATCCAATGCATTTTCATTTATCGAGTTTTTCAGGTCAATCAGGTTTTCAGGTTTAGATGGGTCGGGGTGATGATTAGGGAAGTTACCGTCAACATCACAAAAAAGCTCAGTAACTTTGCAGCCTAAACGGGTGAATAGTTCGGTCGCCAGTACCCCGGCAACGCCATTGCCGCAGTCGACTGCAATGTTCATGGGTTTATCGAGTTTAATGTCGTTAACGATGGTGTCGAGATAATCCGGGATAATATTTTTTTTGGTGTATCTGCCTGCACCACTGTTTAGCCTGCTGTTGATAATCTTGTTGTCGATAATCATCTGATACAGTGACTTAATACTATCACCATACAAAGTATTGCCAGCGATTAACATTTTCAAGCCGTTGTATTGTGGCGGGTTGTGGCTACCCGTCACCATGATGCCGGTGCCGGTTTTTAATTTATGTGTGGCGTAATAAAGCACTGGCGTTGGTACCATGCCAATGTCGATGACATCACAGCCGCCAGCACGTAGACCCTGACTTAAACGTTGTGCAAGTTCAGGGCTTGACAGGCGACCATCACGAGCAATCACCACGGTATTTTGATTTTGTGAGCGAGCTTCGGTGGCAAATGCCTGACCGATTTGCTGCACAGCATCAGGCGTTAATGCGGTTTCTACTATGCCGCGAATATCGTAAGCGCGAAAAATATCTTGAGTAATTGTCATGGCATTTTTTGTATTTTGGATTGTGTGTAGTGTAGTTATTAATGCGTGTTTGTGTGGGATTTGGTTTTATATTGTTTTGCGATCAGAGTGATTAACTGTTTAGCCAGTTGCGATTTACTTGCCTCCTCAAAATATTGTTCGCTGCCAGCAGAATGCTCGTGTGTCCATAAAACG
Organism: uncultured Thiotrichaceae bacterium; assembly: GCA_964646145.1. GTDB lineage: Bacteria > Pseudomonadota > Gammaproteobacteria > SZUA-229 > SZUA-229. The sequence continues at coordinate 1,611 of CAZYCY010000297.1, read as the reverse complement.
TGAAGTGCATTGTAGTCACTATTGAAGCCGATATCCATTGCCTGTGAGCCAGTGGTACTGACATCGTTTGCCACAATCATGTCCAGGTTTTTTTTAATTAATTTATTTTTTGCATTATCGACAATGTTTTCCGTTTCCGCAGCAAAACCCACAACATAAAAGGGGCGTGTTTTATGATTGGCAACCATGGAAATAATGTCCTGGTTTTTAATTAACGGCAATGTTAGTGTGTCCTGATTTTTTTTAATTTTCTGTGTGGCAATATTTGCAACACGATAGTCTGCAACTGCCGCTGCTGAAATATAAACATCACAGTTTTGCATAGTCGTTAATACCGCCTGTTGCATTTCTTCGGCAGATTCAACTGTAACAAAGTTTACTGATTCAGGTTGTGTCAGGTGGCAGGGTCCACTAATTAATGTGACATTGGCACCAGCTTCGCGTGCCGCAACGGCAATAGCATAGCCCATGCGCCCGGAGCTTCGGTTGCCAATAAAACGCACCGGGTCGATGGCTTCATACGTCGGTCCGGCGGTAATCACCAGGTTTAAGCCCTGCAACTCACCGGACAAAAAACACTGTTCAAGCGAAACCAGTATATCGTTTACTTCCAGCATACGACCTTCGCCGATTTCGCCACATGCCTGCGAGCCGGTTGCCGGACCAAATTGCAACCAGTGTTTATCAACGAGTGTTTTACAGTTTTTCTGCGTACTTAAATTCTGCCACATTATCCGGTTCATTGCCGGGGCAAAACATTTCATGGCTTCACTGGCAAGGCACAGTGTGGTAAGTAAATTATCTGCCCGACCCTGCGCCAGCTTGGCAATGGTGTTGGCACTGGCTGGTGCAATAATGATGGCATCTGCCCAACGCGCCAGTTCGATATGCATCATGCCGTCGCTTACATTTTTGTTTTCATTGTCCCGCTTATCAAAATCCGAGTGATCAATATGCACGGACCGTCCAGACAAGGCCTGAAAGGTCAACGGCGTAACAAATTCGGTGGCGGCACGCGTCATCACAACGCGCACATCAGCACCTGCCTCCTTCAGTCTGCGAGTCAGATCTGCTGTTTTGTAAGCGGCAACGCCGCCGGTAATGCCGATAACGATATGTTTATTATTTAATGTGGTCATCCGCACCATTTTAACAGAATCGCTTATTACTTATGTGTGATTACACTGACTTTAGGACTCAGGATTAAATAAGATGCGGAACTTAACGCCGAATTTTTGTTTCAGATTGGATGATCTCAAAAGGCGCATAGTTGCGCTACGCAACGATTTGAGATCATTCAAGCTGGAGCAAAAAGGCAAGTTAAGTTTCGTAAGTTATTTGATCCTGAGTCCTTAGGGCATCTCTATTTATTCTGGAGGTGAAGATTGAGCTTCAAAATAGGTCAGATTAAGGCGCACGTTATTATCAACATGGGCACGTGAGTGGGCTATTGCGAAGATTTGCAACGAAAATATGGCATATTTTGGACTCAAGATTCATCTTCACGAAAAGTGACACACGGATGTGTCGTTTACGCACCTAAGGATGGAATTAATAGAGATGCCCTTTAATAAGTGGTATCCTTTTCATTCGATTCGGTAGTAACAAGGA
>CAZYCY010000296.1:0-3507 GCA_964646145.1 uncultured Thiotrichaceae bacterium | reverse complement strand
TTGACATTGCTTGCTAAGTTGCAACCCAGGAATAGAGGTCAAAATTGAAAAAGGTTGTAAGTAATTGTTGTGTATGGCTATTTAAAAAACAACGTGGTCACCTTATTGGTGATGAGTTATTTTTTGAATAGTAGGACGCATCAAGGACTTGCAAGATTTTTTAATTTTTATCTCTATATTCTTGGGTGTAAATAGTACCTTGACCATTGCTTGAGCAACGCGTAATATTCCCCGCCTGTTGATTCGTGTGGAAATTCGATTTGTGTCTTGCTGGCAACATGAGTTTAGCATGATGAATTACAAATTTACGGGGTATAGCGCAGTCTGGTAGCGCGCCTGCTTTGGGAGCAGGATGTCGGGAGTTCGAATCTCTCTACCCCGACCAAAATAATGAGAGCTTGCGATGGATATGCGGCCTGGAGTAAAAGCATAATAGTTTAATGCTAGTGAGGGAGAGAGATTTGAACGATAAGAGTTTGACATAAATTTTCTGGAAAAATTTTGAACATCAGCGTTTTTTGCTGATGGCCCGAAGGGTGGAGGGCAGGAGCCCGGAGTAATCTCTCTACCCCGACCAATTTCTTTTATCCGCGCTGAGTTCCATGCAGGTAAAAAGTGTTAACTAGGAGCTTGTCCGAGAATGGAAAAACCTACTGCAAAACCGATACTTTTGCCCATTTTTCCGAACATTTTCGTTAAATAGCGGTGCTATTCGCCTCAAATGTTCGAAAAACTGGACTAAAAATCTCGATTTTCGCTACGGTTTCCATTCTCGGACAAGCTCCTAGTGTATTCAATACACTACACTAGGTATAAAACTCTGCGCCTGTAGCTCACTCGGATAGAGCATCGGCCTTCTAAGCCGAGGGTAGCAGGTTCGAATCCTGCCAGGCGTGCCAAATAACAATATGTGGTACTGTAGCACCTTTAGTTTAGCTGGTGGAATGCTGGTTTTTTAATTAGAGAGTGGCTTTTATGCCGGTTGGACTACCAATCCAGGCGTGCGAGAGGTATGCATAGTAAATTATGGTGGGCGTAGCTCAGTTGGTAGAGTCCCGGATTGTGATTCCGGTCGTCGTGGGTTCGAGCCCCATCGTCCACCCCATATGAATTAGTAGGGCAATGTTCTTAAATTTAGATAAAATTGTCCATAATTTTTGTTCAGGTTTCTAAGCTGAACACTCCTTAATGTATTATGCCAAAAGCCTGGTGTAACGAGTTTTGCAGGCAAAGCCTGTAATTATGTCCATCCTTTGGTTTGTAAACGGCACATTCATGTGCCACGACTCCATGGATGGGCGGTATGTCGCAAGAAGCCATGGATGGCAGTGCGACTATTTGTTAACATCAGCATCTTATTGCGAGAGTGGCGGAATTGGTAGACGCGCTGGTTTTAGGTACCAGTGTCTTTGACGTGAGAGTTCGAGTCTCTCCTTTCGCACCATTTTTTGAGTTATCCACATCATTTCGATAGCTCGTTATAGTGTTAAAATTTACCGAGGTAATTATGCAAGTTTCAGTAGAAACAGGCGAAGGTTTAGAACGTAAAGTCACCGTTCAGGTAGCCGCAGAAACCGTCGAGTTGGAAGTTAACAAGCGACTGAATTCATTAAAAAGTACGGTTCGGCTGGACGGTTTTCGTCCGGGCAAAATCCCCCTTAAAATTATCAAGCAGAAATATTCTGGAACGGTCTTACAGGAAGTTGCCGGAGAGTTGATGCAGAGTACTTTTCGTGAAGCGTTAACTCAGGAAAAGCTTAATCCAGCGGGTGATCCTCTAGTACAGGCAGAAGACCTTGTATTAGGTCAGGTGATGAAATATACAGCGACATTTGAAGTCTACCCTGAAGTAGAGCTTGCACCTGTAGCGGATCTTTCTATAGAAACAATGGGTGCCAGCGTTGAAGATGCTGATGTCGGTAAAATGCTTGATACTTTACGCAAGCAAAATCTGGACTGGGTGGAGATTGACCGTGCCTCAGCTAATGATGATCGTATCACTATTGACTTTGTCGGTAGTATTGATGGTGATGAGTTTGATGGTGGTTCAGCCAGTGATCTGACGCTGATTCTAGGTTCAGGTCAAATGATTCCCGGTTTTGAAGGGCATTTAACAGATTTAAAAACAGGTGAAAAAACCACCTTTAAAGTTAACTTTCCTGATGATTATGCAGTGCAGAAAATGGCTGGAAAAGAAGCGGAATTTGCCGTTACTATTAAAAAAGTAGAAGAATCAAAACTACCTGAAATTAATGAAGATTTTGCAAAAAAATTCGGTGTCGAAAGCGGTAATGCGGAGCAGCTGAAATCTGAAATTAAGGCAAATATGGAGCGTGAGCTAAACCGACGTTTGCTCGCTATATTAAAAGAAAAAGTAATGACTGCGCTAACCGAGGCAAACCCGCTGAATCTACCGTCAGCGATTGTGGAGCAGGAAGCAGAAGTGCTGAAAAAACAAACAGAAGCACAAATTCCGGGCAGTAGTCGGACGCTGGACTCATTTATGAGCGATGCGAAACGCCGTGTACAATTGGGTTTGTTGTTGGCTGAAGTAACAAAAGTATCTGAATTGAAGGTCAATGCCGATGCAGTTAAAGCACGTATTGAAGAAATGGCTAAAGATTATGACGATGTTGACGAATTTGTTCAGTACTACATGAGCAATCGTGAGCTACTGCGCAGTGTTGAAACACTGGTGATGGAAGATGCTGTAGTTGACTGGGTGCTGGAACAGGCAACCGTTACTACTAATAACAGTAGTTTTGATGAAGTAATGAAGCCGGAAGAAAAATAATAGGAATGGTTTAGGAACCTCTGATTTGCCTGGATTCAAACTACTCATTCACGACTTGATCAGGTTCTCTTATACAAGGTTAAATAATAATGGTAAACAATCGTAATAATGGTGCTGTAGAGACGCAAGCATTAAATCTGGTGCCTATGGTGATAGAGCAAACGCCACGTGGCGAACGCTCTTATGATATTTATTCTCGCCTTCTCAAAGAGCGTGTGATATTTATCGTTGGTCAGATTGAAGATCACATGGCGAATCTTGTGGTGGCGCAACTATTGTTTTTGGAATCAGAAAACCCGGATAAAGACATTTCTTTATACATCAATTCGCCTGGTGGCTCGGTAAGTGCAGGTCTGGCTATATACGACACCATGCAATTTATTAAACCGGATATCAGTACATTATGCATTGGTCAGGCAGCAAGCATGGGTGCGATATTATTAGCGGCTGGCAGCAAAGGCAAGCGTTATTCACTGCCGCATTCACGTGTCATGATTCACCAACCGCTTGGTGGTTATCAAGGTCAGGCAACGGATATTGAAATCCACGCTAAAGAGATTTTAAAAATCCGTGAACAACTAAACCGGTTGCTGGCGAACCATTCGGGGCAAAGTGTTGAGGCAATAGATAAAGATACTGAGCGAGATAATTTCATGGGTGCAGATGCAGCCGTTGAGTATGGGATTATCGACGAAGTCTTGAGAACACGTTAA
>CAZYCY010000295.1:0-3536 GCA_964646145.1 uncultured Thiotrichaceae bacterium | reverse complement strand
TTTTCAACGAAGTTATTGAGTCTCTCAAGTGCGAAGATGCCAATCATGAATTTTTTATGTGTACACAATATTGGTATGGTCTACCAAATGGGTGAATGTTTATTGTCACCGTAATAACAACAAGAACACTGACCATTCTCAACACAACAAGGCAACCGAAATATCTTCTTGCAAATGATTATCATTAATATTTATCGCCAGCTTGACTTACATCATTTGCGTAAACTTCATAACATCATAAGGTTTTAATGTTAGCCGAATAAACAGTCTGAAGAATACGATAAAACTATTCCATTAAAACCATCAAAAAGAAGGCAAGAGACAAATATGTTATTAAAGAAAAGTACTATATTGCTTACCAGCGCCATTTTTGCAGGCTCTGCCATTGCAGGCGAATCAAATACAGAAAAACTTGAGCAAGTCGTTGTTACTGCCACTAAAACCGAACGTCCTATTGACAAAGTAACGGCATCCGTACAGGTAATTACTGATAAAGACATTCAAAAAATGGGTGCCATCACCCTAAAAGACGTGTTTAAAAAAACCCCGGGACTGGTACTCCAGTACGGTACTTTTCCTTCTGGTAGCGCAGTCTCTAAAAGTTCTATAAGTATTCGCGGTATCGGCGCGACAGGAACCCTTTGGCTGCTGGACGGACGACGTTTAGCTGGAGAGCTGAAAAACCCCTATGACATGGATCGTATTCCAGCATCGATGATTAAACGCATTGAAGTGGTAAAAGGTCCCATGTCGGCACTTTATGGTGCGGATGCAGTAGGTGGTGTTATTAACATTATCACTAAACAACCCGAAAAAGGCTTCTTTGCTGATGTGTCTGTATCAGGTGGAGCAAATAGTGATGGTGATGGTGCAAACAAACAATTAAGTGCCAATGTCCGTGGTGGTACTGGTAATTTCCGCGGCAGTTTTTACGCATCAATAGCTGATACCGATCCTTATACAGAATCCGAACAAACGGATACTCGTGTAGGCGGTGGTAGACATAAACCAGAGAATGGCATCCCATTAATACCTGGATATTTGAACCCTGCAGGACCGACAAATGGTAATCCATTTTATGTACAGGCAGATGGATCGGTAAAGCCCATGCCCATCGACCCTGCCATGTTAGCCAGTGATCGGCTAGCTGCTCAAGTCTCATTTACTAATTTTCGTGATCAGGTCAGTCAAAATGTCAAAGACAGTTACGATGTGGGTGTAACCTACCGTGAAAATTCTACGGTGGATACAATCGGTGGTCGTGGTGAATTTGACCTTACCGATAAACTAACCATTGGTGCTGAGTTCAACTGGTTCCAGGAAGAGCGCAATGGTGTTTACAGAGGCATGTTTCACCCCATGGGCTTTATGCCACCCATAGGACATAGAACAAACCCCATTATTTCTCATGATGGTAATGGTGCTCCGATTGCACAACGTAGAGGCGCTATTCCTAGTTATGACGTGCCAGTCAATTCAAAAGATGAAAACGAACGACTTGATGTGGCAGCGGATATTCACTATTTTGTCTCTGACGAGCTTGACGTTAACTTCCGTATATATAATTCTTATTATGAAAAACGCAACACCACCACGATAAGTGAATTCGCTGATTTTGGTTTTCCATCAGAGGCTAAATCGGCTGCTAGCGGCATGAGCGCAAATGTCGATGTCATGTCTTATGAATTAAGTTCTAACTGGCAAATAATGAATAACCACTTACTGACAGGGGGTGTGGAGTTCCGCGATGAAAAGCGTGAAGCGACGGTATTTAGCCAGTCAAAGGATATGGATACGCGAAAAGTTGCTTATCAGGCATTATATTTACAAAATGATTTTAGTGTCAGTGATACTTTAGCATTCACTGTTGGTGGTCGTTATGACAGATACACCCAACTAAGTTATGTTGACGAATTTAATGTAACGCATGAGGAACAAGTGGACTCAGAAACCACTTTCCGAGCGGGAACGTTAAAAAACTTTACCCAGTTATTCAACTTGCGCGTCAACATTGCACAGGGTTACCGAGTACCGGATATGCGTGAGTTGTTTATTCAAAAACAAACACCAGCAGGAATGCAGTTAGGCGCACAAACCATTGACCCGCGTTTTGGAAAACAAGCTTATGACCTTAAAGCGGAAAGAACCATGTCTTATGAAGTTGGTTTAAGCGGTAACAGAGATTCATTTTCATATAACGCTGTAGTTTTCCATAACGACATTAAAGATAAAATTGAATACATTAGGATCTCACCGACGACAACTTCTCCCGGCTATTTCACCTTTGAAAATGTTAATGATGCTACTACCCAGGGAACGGAATTAACACTTGGTTATGATCTAACGAAGAATTTGCAATCACAATTATTCTGGACTGAACTTCGCACCGAAAATAAAGACACAGGCAAAGATCTGGAATTTAACCCTGACAGAGTCATTGCCATGGCATTGTCATGGGATCCGACAGATCGTTTTCGCACGGGGATTGATGCAACCTATACGGGCAAACAATTTTATCTCGACAATGGCACGGAAAAGGAAACAGATGCCTACACTCTTGTCAACATGACATTGGGGTATCGCTTAGGAGCTAAAAGACAACTCGATATTTTTGGCGGTGTTAATAACATATTTGATGAAGAAGTTGACAAGCGTCTTGGTTCAAATGTAGGCACTTTCTATTTTGCAGGAGTACGTATGAGCTTTTAATTCTATGGAAAGTTTTTGCGCCAATCTTTGACCGGATCAAACAGAATCAGATTTTCTCCGGCCTAACTAAAAAACCATGGTGTTGTTGACATCATGACTTTTTATGTTTTTGTAACACGGATATTCGGTTGTGATAATTAAAGAAAAAACCATAACAACTCGGTCGGCATTCTCCTGTGCCTGAAATAGATATTTGTAGATTTTAGACATAGCAAATTTTTGCCAGTAGACAATCTTTGATTATAACCCCGTTTTTTTTGGTATAATTAAATCTCAGCATAACTCAAACAAGGTGACCATGAAAAAATTATCAACATTATTAATATTGACAGCCTCATTACTACTCTCAGGTTGTGGTGAAGACGATAAAGAGAAAACAACAGAGACTACAAAAGCAGTTAAAGAAACAGTAGTTTCCGTAGAGCCTGCTAATGAAATCACCTTGAATGAAGTAAAAGATACTGTTGTTGAGAAAGCAGAAGAGAAAGTAGAAGAGAAAGTAGAAGAGAAAAAAACAACTACAGCTACTCCCAATGTTAGCTTAAACGTATGCTATGCCTGTCATGGTAGTGATTTCGGATTGAAAGCACTGGGCGCATCTAAAATTGTTAAAGATATGACTAAAGCAGACATAATTACTGCACTAAAAGGTTACAAAGACGGCTCTTACGGTGGCAATATGAAATTTACTATGGTCCCTCATGTTGCACAACTTGACGATGCAGCGATTGAAGCCATGGCAGCTCAGATTGTTGACAATTACTAATAGCTAAATCCTGCAAGTGCTCGCACACATATAGCGCAAACTCTTGCTCCATGTATGCACG
>CAZYCY010000294.1:0-3576 GCA_964646145.1 uncultured Thiotrichaceae bacterium | reverse complement strand
AGCTGGATTCGAGTCATAAGTGCATAACCCAGAAAATTCTAAATCATTCAATGGTTTGGCAAGAACGATTGAGAATTTTCTGGCTAAACAATGAGTTATATAATTAAGTAAAACTTATTTTTTATACAACCTATTGATTAATAAGTAAATGCAGTTATGCACTTATTATTCGGATTCAGACCAGACTAAACAAGCCAGCTTGTGAGATTATGATCAATGTGCTGGATGCCTTGTTACGCTATGACTGGTCAGGTAATGTGCGTAAACTGGAGAGCCTTGTGTAATGCATGATTATTATGATCGAATGTAAGGTGATCGTGCCATGACTGTCAGCATACTCGGCATCAACAAGTCGACCCTGTAGCGTAAAATTAAACGTTACAGTTTGGAAGGGGAAGGCAGTATTTAACTTTTTCAAAGGTCAATATGATTGACCTTTGAAACCCTCGTCGTTTCCCCCAATAAAGGGATTAACATCATGCACTACAAAACAGGGATGTTTGTTTATGCGCTGGCTTTTTTGCTGGGTGTTGTTTTTGTCCAGCAACTTTCTGTTTTGCCTGCATTTTACTTTTCTGTAGCTCTATTGTTATTTCTGGCTCTTCTGTATTTATTGCTTCAAAACTGTAAATATGGTTCGCTATATAAGTCACAAATAACTTTAATATTATTATTGATGGCAGTGAGTTTATTAGGGATATTGTTCTCATCGTTTTACGCAAAACAACAACTGTCTTTTCGGCTTGATGAAGGTCTTACTGGCAAAAACCTGCTTATCAGTGGTTTTGTTTCGACGATTCCAGTGAGTAGTGAAAAATCCCAGCGTTTTGAATTTAACATTACCGAGCTGCACGTTTTAAAAAAAGATGGCTCTGCAATGGAGCTGCTACAGACATCTCAAGGAATACCCAGAAAAGTTCGATTAAGCTGGTTTTTCGGTCGACCTGTTACTGCAGGAGAGAAGTGGCAGTTGGAAGTACGCTTAAAAGCACCACGTGGATTCATGAACCCTGGAGGTTTTGATTACGAGGCATGGCTGTTTCAATATGGCATTGATGCCACAGGATATGTGCGTAAATCCGCCCTGAATCAAATTCAGCATCAACAGCAGCCTGAAGTGCCGCAAGTTTTATCAGTGGCAGCACTGATGATACCGATTAATAAGATTCGGCAGTCACTGAGTCAGCGGATTGACGAAATCGCAAGTCGTAACGTGTCTGCGGCTTCGGCGCATAAGCAACATGTAAATCAGCAGCATGTAAATCAACAGGAAAGCTCATTTGGGCTAATAAAAGCCCTGGCAATTGGCGATAAGTCGTCGATAAGTCAGCAGCAGTGGCAGGTATTAAGAAACACCGGCACCAGTCATTTAATGGCTATTTCAGGCTTGCACATCGGTTTAGCGGCATTTTTTGCCTATGTGCTGATTCGTCGCCTGGTTCCCGTTTTCATCATGAAAAGAATACCAGCGCAGCATGTTGCGCTGAGCGGGGGGCTGATAATGGCATTGTTATACGCCATGGTTGCGGGCCTGTCCATTCCAACGCAACGCGCCATTATTATGCTGAGTGTTTTATCAGTGATGATGCTACTCAGGCGCAACCATCGCCCGTTTGATGCGCTGGGTTTTGCCTTATTGCTGGTATTGTTATTTGATCCGTTAGCGGTACTGTCTGCCGGGTTCTGGTTTTCGTTTTCAGCGGTGGCGGTGATATTTATCACCCTGACCTCAAGCAGTGCCAGCAGCGTGGATTTAAAGAAAGAGCAGAAAACCTTGCTCATCTCAGTCTGGCTTAAAGTAAGTTCGGTGTTGAAACAATGGGTTCGCCTGCAATTTTACATAACGCTATTCTTGTTTCCGCTGTCTTTGTTTATGTTTCAGCAAGCCTCACTGGTCTCACCGATTGCCAATTTAATATTAATTCCATATGTGAGCTTCCTGGTTGTGCCGCTGGTGTTGCTTGCCATTGTTTTCTCGTTTTTAGTGCCAGATATTGCTGATTTTATGTTCAGCCTGGCAGCTACCTTGCTGGACTTTATCTGGCCATTACTAAACTGGTTTGCAGTACAACCCTATGCTGTATGGCTGAGAGGCGATGTTGATATTATAGAATTGTTGCTACTGACAACAGCAATGTTGCTGCTTTATTTTTCAGCAAAATTATCGCGTTTTATAGTTTCGCATTGGCAACAATATAACCAGCATCTGACTGCATGGATGCTTCGTTTTATTGCCCTTATATTGTTTTTTCCATTATTTACAACAACACAAGAGATATTTGACAAGGGGGAGTACAGGTTAACAGTGCTGGATGTTGGGCAGGGCTCTGCAGCAGTAATTCGGACACAAAATCATGTAGCGGTGTTTGATACTGGGGCAAGGTTCAGTGACCGCTTTGATATGGGTAGCAGTGTGGTTTTGCCCTATTTACGTTCTCAGGGTATTCAATCTGTGGATTATCTAATCATCAGTCACGGCGATAACGACCATATTGGTGGAGCACAGGCAATACTGGATGCGCTACCAGAAACCTCTGTTATCGGGCAGGGTATAGAAAAACTGCATGCCAACAAAAAACAGCCTTGCCTGCAAGGTAATAGCTGGCAGTGGGATGGGATTGATTTTGTGTTTTTATCACCTGCTGCTGTCAGTAAGCCAGATACAAAACCTGTATCCGACAATAATCAATCCTGTGTATTACGAGTCAGCTCAGCAGCAGGTTCAGTACTGTTCACTGGAGACATAGGGAAAGCAATCGAGCAGAAATTGCTCATTCGATATGGCAGGCAACTGGACTCGGATATTCTAATCGTGCCACATCATGGCAGTAAAACATCATCAACTGCCGCATTTATTGCTGCAGTTGATCCAGAAATTTCAATATTTTCAGTTGGTTATAAAAACAGATATAGACACCCGAATGAAAAAGTGAAAGCACGTTATAAAGTGCACGGTAGCACACTACTACAAACGGACGAAGGCGGCGCATTAAGCATTAACATAACCGGAAAAAATGGTTTTCTAATAGAAAAGTACCGGCAACAGGCAAAAAAGTATTGGCACCATGTCGCTGATTAACTGTATTATCAGGTGGATAATTTGTAACTACTCAGCGTCCTTTTCTAAAATTACGCTGAGTAGTTACGACAATTTTTGCAAATTGACAACGGAAACAAATCATGAAAATGCAAAATAAAATAGCGTTTTTTCTGTTAGGAGTTTTCATCCTGACATCCAGCATTACCTTTGCCCAGGAGCGAGATATAGAAGGCAGTAAGGATCATCCGCTGGTATCGCGGTTTTCCGGTTCTGTCATCAAGTATTATGATGTAAAACAATTTGATGAATATGTTCTCCCTTTAGGTAAAGCGTTGAGGGAATTTGATGAAGAGGGGAGGTCTGTATTTAAATTAACACAGAGCAAGCGCCTGGAGGGCAAGGTAACTCGTATTTTCTACGAAGCCCCAAAAGGTCGTTCAACACTGGAAATTTACCGTAGCTATAAAGCGGCGCTGAAAACAGCCGGTTTTGAGATTTTATTCAGTGGAGCAGGGGAGGAACTGGGGAGGTTTTTT
>CAZYCY010000293.1:0-3581 GCA_964646145.1 uncultured Thiotrichaceae bacterium | reverse complement strand
CTAAATGCTTATAAAACACTATCTTGGGCTGACACGAATACCATCCTCAACATGTCTTCCGGGATGGTTAATTACCTTATCACCCTCATTCACTCCGGAAATAATCTGGGTCGAAATGCCACTGCGGCGACCAGGTTCAACATTACGTATTTTTGCAACATTGTCCTGCACAACAAATAATGACCAGGTGTCCTGATTACGGAACAGGGCGCTGGTAGGCACTTGTAGAACATCATTATCTTGCCACAATATAAACAAGGCCTCCATACGATAACCGTCACCTAAACGCCGCCATTTTTCTGCTGGCGAAAGAAGCTCAATAATAACCAGCACCCGTTGTTCTTCTACACCCAGGGCAGACACCCTGGTAAAACCCACCGGTTCAACCGTTCGAACAAGACCTTCAAGCGTTTCATTGCCACCCCATCGATCAAACTCTACTTTAGTTCCTGGCGATATTTTAACCGCATCGCGTGATAAAACATCGACTTCAATTTCCAACGATAAGGAATCGCCGATTTCCAGTAGTGCTTCACCTTTGCGTACTACGCCTTCACTTTCACGATGTATTGTTAACACATTGCCTTTCGCAGGTGCTTTTATTGAAACCGTTCCAGGGGTGTCTGGAACTGTATGAGCCGCCGAATAATACAATGCTGTCTGTGCTGCTTTAAGCTGAAATTTAGCGACTTTCACCTTGAACTGCGCTGCTTCATGATTCGCTTTTGTGCGACGGGCGTTTAAGCTGCTTTGCTGATATCGCTCAAGTGAAACTGTATTGGATTCAAATAATTTTTTTAATCGTGCATGTTCAGTGGATGCATATTGCGCATCTATTTGTGCGCCATGGGCCTTTTTTTCTGTGGCACTTAATGACGCCTTTGCAGCAATAATTTTTGCTTCCGCTTGTGCCCGGCTTCTTGGATCAAGTGCTCTGGATGGTAATGCTTGCAGGTAGATGATCTGCTGGTTTTCTGCTACCAGATCACCAATATTCAGATTGATACGACGCATAAAACCATCAACCGGAGCCGATATAATATAACGATCAGTCACGCGTGTTTTTCCTTCTTCTTCTATCGTCACCCGCATCTGATCCCGCTTCACTAATACAATATCAACTAATACAGCTCGCGGTATAAAACCAATGGCTATAATAATAACGACAATAATGCCACTAATAACAAGAACAAGGTGGTTTCGAATAACAGACATGACTATTCCTTTGTTTTTAATACAGCGATAAGATCAAGTTTGTCCAGCCTGCGGCGAACCAGCAGACCGGATAAAATAGCAGCAACAATAACAACGCTGGCAGATATTGCATAGGTTGATGGTTCAATGATCAGCGGCAATCGAAAGATATCCTGCGGCATGGCAAGCGTCATATACCAGGACAATAATTTTCCAATGAGCAGACCTGCTGGAATCGCCAGCAGCGTCAGTATCGCCAATTCACCGAGCAGGATAAAAGAGATTTCTGCTTTGCTAAAACCAAGAACACGCATACTGGCAAGCTCTCTTGCTCTTTCCGACAAGGCAATCCTTGCAGAGTTGTACACCACGCCAAAGGTAATGACGACGGCTAGAAAAGAGATGAAGCCGACGAAAACAAGAATAAATTCTGCCAGGGTTGCGTAAAAAGCATTGATAACATTCTTACGTACCTCAAAATTTGCAACTTGTGGCATATCCCTGAGTTTATTATAAATCTGCACTTGATAAGCCGGATCAATCTTGAGAAAGACACCGGAAATGGTATCGCCTTCACGCATGAGCCGATTAACCGTGTCCAGGTTCATATAGGCTGCAACGCCGATATATTGTTTAACCAGCCCTGCTACCTGTATTGACTTTACCGGTTGTTTACCTTCCAGTATTTCGATGAAAATTTTATCACCAATTTTTACATTTAGTCGTTGCGCCAGATAATCGGTGAGCAAAACACCTTCTTCGGGCATTTCAATGGGTTCATGCTGCATATTCAATGTGCGATGTAAATCACGATTTTTACTGTATGCGTTAATGCTGGTCAGATGACTATAATGTTTATTTCGCAGTCTGACGGGAAGACTTCTAAAAACCTCGCCGTATAGCACACCCGGCATGCGTTGCAGTTCGTGATAGGCAGATAAGGATGTCGGTTCAATAAAATGGACACTGATATCCTGGCGTTGCGCCAGATCAAATTCAATATCAATCATGAACTCAATAGCATCATTAAAGAACGTACCGACCACCATAATGCCACAGGCCAATGCAATGCCGATAACTGACATACTGGCTTTTACAGGTTTGCGTTCAAGGTGGCGTACAATCATGCGAATTGACAGCGAAAGAAAACGATGCAAACCCAATTTATCAATAATACCCTTGCTGTATTTTGCCGGTGGCTCAGGTTGCATGGCTTGAGCAGGTGGTAGTTTTACGGCTTGCGCAACAGCAAATAGCGTACCTGATGATGCTGCCAGAAAAGTGATGATGCTGGCAATGGCAAAGACCTCAGGGCGAAATTCATAGACCACAAGGGGCAGGCGATAAAATTCCAGATAGATCTGAATTAAACCATGCCCCAACCATATACCGAAAGCAGCACCAGTTAATAGTCCGGCGCAAACAATAACAACAACATAACCCAGATAGTGCAGGATAATATCAATATTGCTATAACCAAATGCTTTTAATGTTGCTATTAACTCACGTTGTGTGCTGATCAAACGGCTGACGGCAACATTGAGCAGGAAGGCAGCGACACCCAGAAATATAACAGAGAATACTTTCGCCATTTGTTCCAGTGAATCAAGGTCACTTTTGAATATGCGATGTGATACCTGCCAGTAACGCTCCAGTGCATCCCTGCCACCGTAACGAGCAAGCAACAGATCCAGCTGGTTGATAATATCGTTAACATTTGCACCTGGCTGGACGGTCAATACCACGTTATTAAATGATCCGTCCATATCAAAGGCACTGTCAACTACATTACGAACCATCCATAACACAGCAAATCGTTTAAAATCAGGTATCACAGCGCCAGGTGCAACCTGGTAGATAAATTCCGGCGACAGGGCAATGCCAACAATAGTCAGTATTTGCAATCGACCTTTAATGATTACCTCAAGTTTATCACCCAGTTGCAGTTGATGGGCATCAGCAAATGCTTCATTGACAAGGACTTCATCATCACGATCCGGATCGATTCGACGACCTGTTTTAATGTGTAAATTATTAACCAGGGGTTCACGGTAAGCCGGTACAGATACCAGCTTACCAATTATCGGCTCTGGAAAATTGTTTAGCGCAACTTTAACCGGTGCCACAACACGGGTTTCTACATTAGCAACACCGGTGATGGCTTCAATACGTTCGCGCAGATTTTCAGGTGCACGGTTAACATCAACAAAAACATCGGCAAAAAAATAATCACGGTAATAACTGTCTCGCGTTTGCACCAGGGAGTCCAGCGTAATCATCGACATGATGAAGGTCGCAACACCTGCAGCAATAACCAGTGTTATGGCAAGCGCCTGTCCCCATGTTGATTTCAGATCACGAAATAGTTTGGTATTAATGGTTTTCAC
>CAZYCY010000292.1:0-3584 GCA_964646145.1 uncultured Thiotrichaceae bacterium | reverse complement strand
CTTAAAAATCAATAACCTGCGTCCTTTTCCAAAATTACGCTGAGTAGTTACAAAACATCAATATAAAAATCACCATAGAAAACACAGGGCTTTACTTTCTTAGCTTGCAGAAGCTCTGACTTATTCAGCCATGGTGTGAATGACTGAACTCGATCACTAGGAGCTTGTCCGAGAATTATTTTTGCAGCTCGAAGATTTAACCAACTTTTCCCAAAGCACGCTGCTGTGTCAGTGAAAACTTTTCCTCTAAAGGTAATGGTTTGTCTATATGATAACCCTGCGCATAGTCAACATTGAGATTTTTCAACACATCCATAATCTTTTCATTTTCTACAAATTCAGCAATGGTCTTGATATTCATAATATGCCCAACACGATTAATGGCTTCTACCATGGCAGCATCAACCTGGTCATCAACAATACCCTTAACAAAAGCACCATCGATTTTTAGATAATCCACTGGCAAACTTTTTAAATAGGAGAAGGACGACAAACCACTACCAAAATCGTCCAGTGCAAACTTACAGCCCAGTTTCTTCAAACCCTCAATAAAGGAAACCGCCTTATTGAGATTGCTTATGGCCGCTGTCTCTGTAACTTCAAAACAAATGTTTTTAGCTGGTATTATATTAAGTTCGAATTGCGCACGGATGTAAGCAAGCAATTCTTCATTGCCCATAGACTCACCCGAAAGATTAATAGCAAGTACAGGTAAATTTTCAACACCACAATGGTGCGCAAAATCATGTAAAAAATTAAACACATGCACCACTACCCAGTGATCAATTGCATGCATAAGGTTATATCGCTCAGCAGCAGGAATAAACACACCAGGAGGGATTAAATCGCCGTCTTCACTTACCATACGCAACAATATCTCGTAGTGTGGTTCAAGGTTATCGTCACCTCTTAAAGGCATTATAGTTTGTACCATCAAACGGAAGCGATCTTCTGCAAGTGCTTTTGGAATACGCGATGCCCATTGCAATTCTGAATGTCGCTCCACACTTTCCGAGTCTTCACTATTATATATCTTAATCTGATTACGGCCTGCATCTTTAGCCGCGTAACAGGCGACGTCTGCATTACCGAGCAAACTGACAATGCTATCACTGTCTTTATTGATCTCGACTAGCCCTATGCTGGCTCCAACTTCAAACTGTGTAGCCTCCCAGATAAAGCGATAATGATTAATCATACTGAGTAATTTACGTGTGATTTTATTGCCCATTTGTGTATCACAGTTGAGCAGCAGCACACCAAATTCATCACCGCCCAGACGCGCAAGGGTATCGTTTTCACGGAACATGGTAAGCATCATATTGCTGAGTTGACACAGTAATGCATCACCTGCGACATGACCGCAGGTATCATTAACAACTTTAAACTGATCAAGATCAATATATAACAGAACATGGTGCTTATCTTTCTGCTGTGCAGATACAAGCGCATTTTCCAGGTCATGCTCAAAGGCATAACGGTTCACCAGACCCGTCAATCTATCATGATTGGACTGATAAGAAAGAGACGCCTCCGCATGCTTTTTCTCAGTAATATCACGACCATAAATATTAACATAACCAAATTCAACTACTGGCGTCATAATTAATAAATACTGGCTCACAACAACATTTAGCTCAACCTCACAAACCTCCATGAGATTTAATGTTTCCTGTATTTTATCAACCCATTCACTCGGTAACCTGCCAGTTTTTTCAACATGCCAATGATTCAATAATACTTTTGCCGCAGCATTATGAAAAATAATTTCACCAGATTGATTTACCCGCATAATCGGTTCTGGAATTTCCATTGGAAAACGCGCCCTTGATTCCACTTCAGCCTCAGCTTTCTTTTGTGTTGTAATATCAGTACAAATCCCAATGTATTCATATGACTTTCCTTGTTTATTCAGCCTTGGAATCAGCGTGGCTTCCATCCAGTAATTACTACCATCTTTTGCCTGATTACAAATTTGCCCTTGCCATTTTTTTCCATTAGCAATAACTTTCCACATATCTTTGAAGAATGTTTTATCGTACAGATTAGATCTTACAATGCGGTGATTTTTACCTATTAATTCATCTCGTCTGTATTGTGATATTTCACAAAATTTATCGTTAACATAAATAATAATCCCTTTAATATCTGTAATGCTAGCAATGCTGTGCTCATTCAATGCCTGCTTACGAAATTCCAGCTCTATAACTGTATCATTCAAATTACTACTAGTGCTCTGTAAACGAATCAGCACCGAAGCAAGATAAACCAGTAAAACCATAGATACAACAAATAATAAGCTTTGGTGTTTAAATGCCTCATTGTTTTGTTTCTCAAATAAAGCAATATACTGATTTTGTATAAGCTCAATTTGTTCGGCAGTTTTGACATCCTGTATCTGCATCAACAAATTAAACAACGCTCTGTTTTCTTCAATCACATTGTAAATATGTTCAGAAAGCAGTTTAGAGTCTTTCACATCATCAGCCAGCAAGTCATCTACACTGTTGGTCAAGCTGTTCAACATAGACTTCAGCTTTTTCTCATCATGCTCTAAGCCTGCAAAATACCGGTTTGTAACAATGTTTACACGATTGATTTTTTCTTTTAGTAAATTTTTAGCATTATCAGCAATGGTTACAGAGCTATCGATACTACTTATTAATTCATTGAAGACTCCTGGTAAAGACTGTTTAGTAATATTATTAAGCGTCGATCGCTGTCTGTACATTTCCACCAACATCAGCTTTTTATCTTCAATTATTGCTAACTGCGCTAATGCATAATTCATAATTTCATCTGTTTTGGAGTGCATTAAAAAATAATTATTCAACCGTAATCTCGCATCAATCATTCTCTGCATTGATAACCTTATAGAATTATTGTTTTTGTTCAGTGACGTGTGATACTGGCTAACAGTATGATTTAAGTTAAGTTCGCTTTTTCTTAAATCCAGTATGGCTTTGGTAATTGCAATATATTGTTGCTGATTAGTCTGACTCTGCATAAACAACGTAGCTAGCAAACCTGCTATAATGAGGCCAACACATATGTAAAAAACTTTCGTTTTACTTATATCGTACATCATTCGCGCTGTCCGCTACGGTTGGCATAAACATCATCTATAAAACTCACGTTTTCGTCACGCACTTTATGACCCGCCATACTGTAATTATAAATAAGTTTTTACAGGATAAACTTAACACTTTCTAATCTCAGTTTTACACTCAGACACAGCCGTTGTGCGTCAAACAACTTAATATTCAATGCCCTTGACACCACTCTCAACACAGAAAGCAACAAGCCAGTAAGTTGCCTCTTATGTGTTATTTTTTTTATAATTTTCTCTGCACTCATCACTATTGTTTAAAATATCTGGCTGAAGAGTGCCCGTTTTATTTAGCATAATCGGACATCAAGTCTGACCTCATCACTATCGACAGCCATAATAAAAACTTTAGATCTAATCTTTAAGGCATCTCTATTTATTCTGGAGGTGAAGATTGAGATTCAAAATAGGTCAGATTAACCTAGAAAAATCAGTTGAATCGTAGCGAGGATGACTAAGGTGCTGAAGATTAACG
>CAZYCY010000291.1:0-3587 GCA_964646145.1 uncultured Thiotrichaceae bacterium | reverse complement strand
TGGTTTCTATGGGATTTGCAGTAGGTTATCTATTCTCGGACAAGCTCCTAGGGATGGAATTGTAACATTATCGTTTTGAGGCTGCTAATAGCATGGGCGTTGCTGGCAAGCCTATGCGGAACCCAACAACCACCAGCTTTAGCTGGTGGGTTAATATTATGGACTAAAGTCCGGATACGGGTGATATAGACCCGTTTATTCATCCGCCTTGGCAGCTTATGAACAATGAAAACTGATTTCCCTCGTTCCCTTAGGGCTTGTAAAACCTTCATGCTCTTTATGTGCTTCATGGTAAAACTCTTTAATATTTTTTACCATGAAGCACATAAAGTGCATGAAGGAAAAATATAGATTTCAACGCAAACACACCAAACAGCAATATTAGTAACATGAACAATTTATGCATGGCAGATAAATCTGACCGCCTAAAGGCAGTGGTTTTGACCTTACGAGTGGAAAATAAAGCGTTGCATAAGTATTAAGGGCACCTCTATTAATTGCTTGTCTCTAAATGATGGACTGCCATGGCTTATTGAGATGTTACATTTGTTTTTACGCCAAACTGTTGGCGAACCCATCTACATAGCGTATCCTTCGCCTTTACAAAGCTCCCGGGTAACTACTCAGCGTATTACCCGAATAAGGATGCAGGTTATTGATTTTTCAGGCATCTGCAACATGGATGTTGCAGTAGAGCGTACATGGACGTATTTACAGCGTCCTGAAAAATCAATAACCTGCGTCCTTTTCTAAAATTACGCTGAGTAGTTACGCTCCCGGTTGCATAAATAACACACCATGTTAGTCAATTCTTTAGCCATTATTGCCGGGTTTATCTTGCTCATCTGGAGCGCCGACCGCTTCATCATTGGCGCTGCTGCAACCGCACGTAATTTTAACGTGCCACCACTGATTATTGGTCTCACCATTGTCGGCTTTGGCACCTCTGCACCCGAAATGATGGTCGCCGGTTTCGCTGCTTATGACGGCAGTCCGGCAATGGCCGTTGGTAATGCACTGGGCTCGAATATTACCAATATTACCCTGGTTCTTGGCGTTGCTGCGCTTATTAGCCCATTAAATGTAAACTCACGCATCATTAAAAAAGAATTACCCATCTTGCTATTGGCCACATTCATGGCACTAGCACTGTTACAAGACGGCTCACTTGATCGGTTAGATGGCTTTGCATTGCTTGCTTTACTGGTTTTACTAATGTGGTGGATTACTCGACAGGGCATACGCAATCAATCAAAAGATACACTTGCTAATGAATACATAGAAGATCTGCCAGATCAGATGCCTACTTCACATGCTCTGTTCTGGCTAATCGTCGGGCTGATTTTATTAACGATTAGCTCAAGAATTCTGGTCTGGGGCGCGGTAAATATGGCGACCGATCTGGGCGTTAGCGAATTGATTATCGGTCTAACCATTATCGCAATCGGCACCAGTCTGCCTGAACTGGCGGCCTCTATTTCCGGTGCGCTGAAAAATGAACATGACCTTGCCATCGGCAATGTGGTTGGATCAAACCTGTTCAACACCTTGGGGGTGCTGGCAATACCAGGGCTGATACACCCTGCCACCCTTGCTGAAGGCGTTCTGCAACGGGATCTACCCATCGTTATCGCACTCACTCTTTTATTTTTTATTATGGCCTATGGCTTTCGATCAGGCGGCAGAATCAACCGGGTAGAGGGTGGTTTATTATTAAGTGCTTTCCTTAGCTACCAAATGCTGTTATTTTTCAGCATAAATTAAGGCTTTTACGGATTAGCAACATGCCATCTAAGCGCAGTTCCTCAAACAGTAAAACCCGCACCCAACATGACTTTCAACAGCTGGGGTTAGCGGTTATCAAAACAGAACTTGCTGAAATCAAGGCACTGCAGTCTCGTATTAATGCAGATTTTGACCACGCCTGTGAATTATTATTAAACTGTAAAGGACGCATTGTGGTAACTGGCATGGGGAAATCCGGTCACATAGGCGGCAAAATCGCAGCCACCCTCGCCAGTACTGGCAGCCCGGCATTTTTCGTCCACCCCGGTGAGGCCAGTCACGGCGATCTGGGCATGATTACCAAAAATGACGTTGTTATTGCTTTGTCCAATTCCGGAAATACTGCAGAAATCGCCACCATCATCCCTATTCTAAAACGCTTTGGCGTGCCTTTAATCAGCATGACCGGCGATAAAAGTTCCATCCTTGCTACTGAGGCAAACATCAACCTCGATGTCGGTGTTAGCAAAGAGGCCTGTCCGCACGACCTGGCACCAACCTCCAGCACCACGGTTGCACTGGTGATGGGCGATGCACTTGCTGTTGCCCTGCTTCAGACCAGAGGTTTTACTGCTGAAGATTTTGCCCTGTCACACCCTGGCGGCGCACTGGGCAAACGTTTATTACTGCACGTAGCCGATATCATGCACACCGAAGAACGCGTGCCGAAAGTAAGCGAATCTGCCACTGTTTCAGAAGCGTTGCTGGAAATGAGCAAAAAAGGTCTGGGCTTGACTGCCATTGTCGATGCCCGGAATAAGGTACAGGGCATTTACACCGATGGCGATTTGCGCCGCTCGCTGGATAAAAACATTAATGTCCATAAAACAGCAATCAGCGACGTAATGACCAGAAACTGTCGCACCACAAATGCGGGCGAACTGGTCGCCAGCATAGTAAAAATAATGGATGACAAAGGCATTAATGGCTTTTTAGTTACTGATGATGATAATAAATTAATCGGTGCTTTTAACATGCATGATATATTACGTGCTGGAATTATTTAAAAAAACAACGATTCAATGATAGCTTTTTTCGATACTGTCTGACAAATATTTGTATTTTTGCTTAAACTCAAGCCAGGGCATATCAGGTTGCAAGCCGAATTTTTCTAAATAATTCAGTGTATAGTCGGATATGTATTCCGGGCTTAATACAGCCGTATTGGCGGCATTGGTAAAGATTGGACTGACACCCATTGAGACAAGATAGTCAGCAATGGCAAAATGCCCACGCACCATACTTGCCTCAAAAGAAGTCATTTTATTAGCTGTTGTGCTACCGTAAACATCAACTCCATATTCAACAAGCAATTTAATTCTATCCAGTTTGACTGCCTCTTCTCCTTTGGGAGAGAGTATGATGCTTATAAGCTGTTCACTGTTGATTTCTGCGCCACTTTGTATGAAAGCCTCAATATCATCAGTGCTTGCATTTGCACTTCTTAACAGTTGCACGAATAATGATGTTAGCGGTGTTTGTGGTAATCTTTCAATTAAATTCATCCTTTTTTGCTTTACCAGTTCTGCCCGCAGACGCTGCTCTTCGGAAAGAGATTCCTGTCGCATTTTTTTCTGCATACCCGCTAATCTGGAGTGAAACTCTTTTAATTTCAGCCCCACTTCGGCATTGGGATCGATTTCTCCATTCATCACCATAGAGACGATATCTTTCCAGTCGGTTTCCTTAGCTATTTCCACCTGCTTAAAAAGTGGATCATCAACCAGTGATCGGTATTCTTCATAAAGTTTGTTGAATTCATCAGAACCCTCCGGGTAGATAGTTTTTAGCCTGTTCAATGT
>CAZYCY010000290.1:0-3601 GCA_964646145.1 uncultured Thiotrichaceae bacterium | reverse complement strand
GCCACATCCATGTGGCACTACTCTCAAAACGATAGACTGCCCCGACTTATTGAGACGTTACATATTTTTATGCTGCTTTAACCTGCGCTACATGTTGATGCACATCCATTTGCGGATAAGGAATCGATATTCCTTCAGCATCAAATGCTAACTTGATTTTTTCATGTATATCAGCATAAACAGCCAGGTAATCAGCAGTTTTACACCATGGCCACACATTAAAATTCACACTACTGTCAGCAAGTTCAGCTACCGCTACAATTGGTGCCGGATCAGCCAATATTCGATCATCTTCATCCAGTATACGTACAATAATCTTTTTTGCTTTTAACAGATCATCGCCATACCCGATGCCAAACACCATATCAACACGTCGTGTTTTCCGTTTTGAATAATTGGTGATGATGCCGCCATAAACTTCACCATTTGGAATAATAATTTCACGATTATCCAGTGTACGCATTATTGTGCTAAAAATACCTATTTCTTCAACAATGCCAATAACACCTGCTACTTCGACAAAGTTACCGGTATTAAAGGGACGAAATATAATCAGCATGACACCGGAGGCAAGATTCTGTAGTGTTCCTTGCAACGCCAAACCAATGGCCAGACCGGCAGCGCCAATCAAGGCAATCATGGAGGTGGTGTTCACACCCAGCTGGTCCAGCGCTGCGATGATGACGAACAACAACAATACTACACTTATAATCGAGGCAACAAAATTGATGAGGATTTCATCAACTTTTGCCTTTTTCATCAGTTTTTTGGCCAATCTGACAATGATTTTGACAACAAGCTTACCAATCATAAAGATGACCAAGGCCATTATTATGCTGATTCCCCAAGGTATAACATGGGTTTCAACTAGTTGTTGAATCTCAATGCCACTCGGCATGTCCGGGACGGTTGGTAGTACTGGAGTTTCTGGAATAGTTGGTACTGTAGATTCTTCTGACATTTCATTCTCCCTTGAGGCGTCTGCTTGAAACAGAGCCATGGTTAGTTTGACTCTCTAATAATGAACATTTACATCCATTCAGATGCGCTTACCTTAACCACAGACAGCAAGAGCTCCGAACAAGACCAACGACTATAACACATTGAACATACGATTGAACATACGGCATTTATCAACGACAAAAATAACTACTATTTGTCATAAAATACCCGGAATGCACTAAAATATTAATGCTTCCCCTTGAATTATTTCTTCTTGTACTACACTAATGGTGCTAGCAAGGTGATTTTATTAAAAAAGTTATGATTTCGAATACCCCAAATATTACAGAGAGAAGGCAGTCGCCGCGGTATGAAACTAATCTCACGGTTGATCTTACTCTAGCCAATGGCTGCACGCTCACTGTTCACACTCGCAATATATCAAGATGTGGCTTGCAGATCATATGTGATAGCTGGGCAACCAGTGAAATAGAGCCTCGTGGTATTCAAAATCATGCCACAAGCCACATACCATTAAAAAGCACTACCGAATTACCCATTGGTAAGAACAACGAAAAACTTTATGCCATCTGTCGCATCATGTCAGTGCAAAGAATGTCACAGGATATGTATATGTTAAACCTTACTTTCATTGATTTTGAAAACGGGTCTGAAAAAGCACTGGATAATTTTATTAACCAACACGAACAAGCAAAAGTGATTAAGGCACTTATCTAGGAGCTTGTCAGGAACAAGTTTTAATGCAAGCCAGAAAAGGTGAACATCATCCTAAAAAAATCAGTTGAATCGTAGCGAGAGTGATCAATGTGCTGAATATACAAGACTTTATTGGTTATTTTGAGTGAAAACGTATCACCCATACGGTGAACTCAAAATGTTCGAGAAAGTCTTGTAGATTCAGTGCATTGGACGCTCGCAGTAGGTTCAACTGATTTTTTTAGGATCATGGATGAGGCAAATAAGTCGGACGAAAAGACACCCTTAGAAATGCCCTGGAGATTAAGGCAGTAAACTGCTGCCCATCAGGTAAGCATCAATCTCGCGTGCGGCTTCTCGACCTTCGTTAATGCCCCACACAACCAAAGATTGCCCACGGCGACAGTCACCTGCAGCAAACACGCCTTTAATATTTGTAGTGTAAACGCCATGCTCCGCCTGATAATTTGAACGCGCATCATATTCCATGTTTAGTGCATCACTGGCATATTGCTCCGGACCCAAAAAGCCCATCGATAACAGCACCAGATCCGCATGCCAAACTTTTTCAGTGCCTTCAACTTCTTCCATGCGCCAGTTGTCATCAACTTTTTGCCAGCACACCTCAACCATTTTTACGCCAATGACGTTGCCATTGCCATCATCAATAAATTCTTTCGTCAAAATGCCGTACTCGCGAGGATCACGACCAAAGCGCTCACTGCTTTCTGCATGACCATAGTCAACGCGGTGTATGCGCGGCCATAATGGCCAGGGGTTGTCTTCAGCTCGTTGTGCCGGTGATTGTGGTAACAACTCAAAGTTAACCATCGATTTGCAGCCGTGACGCAGTGATGTTCCAATGCAATCCGTGCCGGTATCACCACCACCAATAACGATGACGTTTTTGTCTTTTGCTGAAATGTAGTTGCCGTCATTCAAGTCAGAATCCAGCAAAGAACGGGTATTTGCGGTTAGAAACTCCATTGCCAGGTGAACACCGTTCAATTCACGACCGGGAACGTCTAAATCACGCGCTTTGGTTGCACCAGTAGCAAATAATAGTGCATCGTTATCGCGCTGCAATGTTTTAACATCTATTGCGTTGTTTGAACCAGCGCCAATATCCGTATTGGTAACAAAAGTCACGCCTTCTTCTTTTAATAAATCTACGCGGCGCTGCACTACATCTTTACCCAGCTTCATATTAGGAATGCCGTACATCAACAAACCGCCTATTCGATCGGCACGCTCATAAACGGTGACACGATGACCAACCTTATTTAACTGTGCTGCGGCTGCTAAACCTGTCGGACCTGAACCAATAACAGCAACTTTTTTTCCGCTGCGCTGCTCCGGCGATACAGCTTTTATCCAGCCTTCGGCAAAACCTTTATCGACAATGGCATTTTCAATGTTTTTAATAGTAACCGCCGGATTGGTAATGCCTAAAACACAGGCTCCCTCACAGGGCGCTGGACAGACACGGCCAGTAAACTCAGGAAAGTTATTGGTTTTATGCAAACGGTTCAAGGCTGTACGCCATTGCTCAGTATAAATTAAATGGTTCCATTCAGGAATAAGATTATCAACCGGACAGCCATTTTCAGACTGACAAAAAGGCACACCACAATCCATACAGCGTGCACCCTGCATTTTAAGATGCTGAATATCATGTGTACCGGTAAAGATTTCACCATAATCTTTTACCCGTACACTAACCTCACGATATTTTTCAGTAACGCGGTTAAATTCTTTAAAACCTGTAGGTTTGCCCATGCTTCTTCTCTTTTTAATCGGAAATGAAAAATGAAAAATGAAAAGTGAAAAATTGTGAAACTTCGCTTTTATTTACCATTATTCATTCAAATATTTTTAGTTTATTCACCTATGATCTATAGGGCATCTCTTGTATCTCTCAAACATGGTAATTTAGTTAGCT
>CAZYCY010000289.1:0-3606 GCA_964646145.1 uncultured Thiotrichaceae bacterium | reverse complement strand
CCTATTAACAGTATTGCAGAGCTGAATGAAAAAGCGGCTGTCTGGGCGCACCACTGGAACAACAACACTCTTCCAAATCAATCTTCATTATTACATCGAAAAGATATTGAGCCCATTGCCCGTTATGAATTATGGAATGAAACGATCAAGGGTCATTTAAGAGCATTACCACCTGTTGATGTATGCAAAAACTTCATCAATACATGCTCAACCCATAAATTATAGGAGAAGCCCATGAAAGCAACTCAACATAAAACAAAATGGGAGGAACGGCGAGTGCGAAAATCCACACCACTCAAGGCTAAAAGATTACTGTTTAAACTCGGTACGTCACAAGCTGATCTTGCACGGTTTTTACAAGGGGAATCAGGTTTTCATACCACTGAAAGTACTGTTGCACAAATTATGAACCGTGATTTGTGGCCAGAGAAAACGGACATGACCTGGTTAAAGAAGCAGATCACTGATTTTTTTAAACAGAAAGGAGCTACTGAAGAGGATATCAGCGCGGCTTTTGAAATAGATAAAACGCCTGGCAAACCTCGCTATATGTCCCGCCAAGAACGACATAGCAAAGCCGCCAAGCTTCCAGTCAATGATGAAATACACCTACCGGAGATGCAAATGTTAACACAAGCAGCAAAAAAACAATTTACCCTTTTTCGTGATCCTTTTGTGGATGATGTGCAATCGGCTGATGACGTGTTTCTGTCACCTGACCAGCGGTACATTAGAGAGGTTATGTACCAAACATCAAAGCATGGTGGTTTTATAGCCGTGATTGGTGAGTCTGGTGCCGGTAAAACAACGCTTCGTCATGATTTACTGGATAGAATCCAGAGGGAAGGTGCACCAATATCCCCTATTCAACCACGCATCATTGATAAAGGCCGGTTAACCGCCGGTGCCATCTGTGATGCCATTATTGGTGATATTTCTCAGCATCACCCTAAGCGAAGCCTGGAGGCTAAGGCCAGACAGATTGAGCAGTTACTGACAGGCTCCAGTCGTGCAGGCAATAGCCATGTGTTGATTATTGAAGAAGCGCATGATCTGAGTGTGCATACATTGAAGTATTTAAAGCGTTTCTGGGAGCTGGAAGACGGTTTTAAAAAGCTGTTAGCCATTATTTTAATCGGTCAGCCAGAATTAAAAAACAAACTGGATGAGCGTCAAAACTGGGAAGCGCGAGAGGTTATCAGGCGTTGTGAAATTGCCGAACTTAAGCCTTTAAATGGAAACTTGCGTGATTATCTTGCATTGAAATTTAAGCGAATTGGTAAGGATGTGGATGATCTTTTTGAGCCAGAAGCTTTTGATGCGCTTAGAGAACGTTTAGTTTTTCGTCGTCGCGGTTCTGGCGAAGAGTTCAGCATGTTGTATCCACTGGTTGTCAATAGAACTGTCGTCAATGCACTGAATGTGGCGGCTGAAATTGGTGCTGATAAAATCAGTGCTGATATTATAAAGGGGATTTAAAAATGATGGATATGAAATTACTCGATAAAATAGACAGCAAGCACGGTGAAGGATGGTGGGTTCTGAGGCAAATGGAAAGCGTACTGGTTGCCGCTAAAGAACTACCTTGTTTTCATAGTCTTGATGAATCAAGCATGGAGAGTTTTGACCATGTCGAACCCATTCTTGAAATTTGTTTGCAAAAAGTTAAATTGGCACTTTCTGAACATGAACAAATTTCAGATCAAATTTGTAAGCTGAGGCATTTTGAAAGAGAACAAGAAGAAAGTAATATTCGAAGATCAGCCTGAACGGCTTGAATCTCCACTGTTTTACTAGATGAAAATGCCTCAGACTGTCTGAGGCATTTTTCTTTGTGATTAAACAACAAATTATATCGGTTTAACAAACGCTTAAACTTAAGAGCAGTGATTTTCTATTTCGCTTTACTAAACGGTGTTTAAACAGGGTAAAGTTTAAACTACATAACCATGCCTGAAATAAGCCGTTCAAGGACAGGGCTTATTTAACGAATAAAAAGCAAAAAAACCGTTCCCCCAAAAAGAACTTACTGTTTTTTACGGCCGGCAGGGCTAAATATATACCAAAGACACGAGATGCGCCAAAAGCAACAGCCAGGGGTCAAATTTAAAGCACATTTATATCTATTTCAGCCACTTTCTGTTTTTTTCTGTATCTTATGTTGTTTCATGCAAGAAACGCCTTAAAACGCGATTTATGCGGCTGTGTTTTTTAGCTTTGCCAGGCACCAACAATAAAATCCTCAATGATGCTGGCAATTTCCTGTTCGTCGCTCTGGTTTATGCCTAATAATTCGCGTGCCAGCATAAATTTTGTAGCAAAGTGATGATGCACGATTTTTAACCAATTTGGGGTTTTCAGGCTCATTTCATGCTGGAGGTACGACCTGTGTTCAGGCTCATTTCATATTGGACAAGGCTTATCGTTGCCTCATGGGTTTATTCGGTGTTATAGTCAGTGTGTATGTTGGTTGCCTGGGATGTGTCCCCTTCTGTTTTATATAGAGAGGTTTCCACCATCTGTCCGCCCTGGCACATAGGGTGAGATCCCTCAACCCATCCATCGTCTTAACTGCCATAAATCACATTACCGTCTCTCTGGTTCTGTAAATAAGTATCTGTAAAAAATTTATTTAAAATGGCTCATTACTCACGCTTAGATTACAATAATATTTCGGGTCAGATAGTGAGACTGCATTCTTATGATTATCTGGCTTCTTCCGTTACCGATGCAGAGGCGGCGTTGAATCTACTGAATAATAAAGCGTTTCTTGCCTGGTTAGCTTTCCCTTGTTTTTGTTTTGGTTATAAAAGTTAAATCAACCATTTCTCCCTTATTCGCATCCAGTACCATGGTTAATTCTTTTCCACTGTTTTTCTGATGAAGTGTTTTGATAAATAACAAGCACAATCTGGCTTTTCCCGTGCCTTCGTGGCTTTCAAAAGACAGTCATATTTCATCAGGGTTTTTATTGATTCAAGCCGTCAGGACAAATTAAGGCGTTCTTGCATCAACTTTGAAGATTAATTTTAAAAGTTGCACGTTGATTTATCCGAGCTTATAATTTGTATGTGTGGTGGCTGTAAGCAGAAACGGCAGTTGCAGCGGTTGTCAAAATCGCGTGTAGACGGGTTCAAATCCCTCCAGCCACCCCACATGCTAAGCCATTGTACGAGCAACAACCGTCACAGCTTCTAATCCTACGTGCGGGGCGGCTCGAGTGTGGTAGTACCAGGGCTTTATTTCCCCCGTCCAGAAAAGTCACACCTTATTTCAATGGTGACTGTAAGTCTCAGTGGTAGAGCGGAGTTCATCAATGATGGCCTCGTGGCGCAGGTTCAACTCCTGCCAGTCACCACCTTTTCTACTTTCTAAAAGCCAACGCGGTCATGGTGGACTGGCATCCTGGCTTTTATTTTCTGTGGAAATACAGCAGTAAGTTCGGTCATTGATTTATCTGGGCTTATAGTTTGTGTCGGTCAAAAACTACCTATACTCGGCTATCGTCATAATTAACATTTATTTCAAATTTGCTCATGGTTCATTTCTGGTTTACACTCAAGTTTCGGTGCGCTGGTTACTGGGATGTGCCCTCTCTATTATATA
>CAZYCY010000288.1:0-3623 GCA_964646145.1 uncultured Thiotrichaceae bacterium | reverse complement strand
ATTTGAATGCCGGTATTACCGGGAAACAAGTAAAGTATTTTATCCAGACCGGTCATTTCTATTTTAATGACTTTGCCATTAAACACTGCCATCTTCTCCAGCAGTTCTGGATCCAGTGCTAAATAACGATTGATGGCAGTTTCAAGAAACATACGACATGGACCTTGGTTTATAAATTTAAGGATGTAGTAACATTAAGACGACTCTCATTAAGCAAGCTTACAATTTAAATCCTTTATGCAAAGCAACGATGCCGCCTGTCATATTATGATAAGTGCAACGCTCAAAGCCAGCGTCCAGCATCATCTGTTTTAATGTTTCCTGATCGGGGTGCATACGGATAGATTCAGCAAGGTAACGGTAACTGTCTTCGTCCCCGGTGATTAATTTGCCCATTTTTGGCAGGATGTTAAATGAATAAAAGTCGTAAACTTTATCAAGAACCGGTACCAATGGTTTGGAAAACTCAAGAATCAGCAAACGTCCTCCAGGTTTGAGAACACGAAACATGGATTGCAGGGCTTTATCCTGATGCGTTACATTACGCAAACCAAAGGCGATAGTGATGCAGTGAAAACTGTTATCGTCAAACGGCAGGTCTTCAGCATTGGCTTCGACAAAATCAATGTTACCTGCATAGCCTTTATCAAGCAGACGTTTACGACCTTCTTCCAGCATTGCTGCGTTAATATCTGAAATGATTATTTTTCCTGTTGCACCTACCTGCCGTGACATTTGCATGGTTAAGTCACCCGTACCGCCAGCAACATCCAGTGCCCTGTCACCCGGCTTCAAACCGGTGTGTTGCATGGCATAGTATTTCCAGATGCGATGCACACCAAAAGACATGACATCATTCATGATGTCATATTTACTGGCAACTGAGTCAAACACGCCCGCAACCAGTGCTTCTTTCGCATTTTCGTCTACGGCTTTATAACCAAAGTGGGTTTCTTTTTTTGTCATGGTTTATTTACTTCCGTGCCTTTATCGTGTAAAAGTCTTAATCTATTTTTCTACGCTCATGCCCAACTGCTTGCAACCTGTCCAGATAATCCTGCCATTTTATTTCATAGTTTGAACCCAGCTCAAACAGATATTCCCAGGTAAAGATTCCAGTATCATGTTTATCATCAAAAACAAATTTGAGCGCATAATTTCCCTGTGACTCGATCGCTTCAATTGTCACTTCTTCTTTATTTAGTTGTAGAACTTCTTGCCCAGGACCGTGCCCGGTAACTTCTGCAGAAGGCGAATATACGCGCAGATACTCACAAGGTAATTGAAAAACAGTGCCGTCTTCATATATCATTTCTAAAACGCGGCTTTTCTGGTGTAACTTTATGTCAACAGGTTTCATAGGTTTCGGGGCTAGAGTTTATAAAGGCTATTAATAATATTCTTGTTATAAAATATATCGGCTTAAATCTTCATCGTTCACCAGATCAGTTAATCGTTCATTAACATAGCTCGCATCAATCGTTACCGCGTCACCAGGTTTGTCCGGTGCAGAAAAAGAGATGTCTTCCAGCAGGCGCTCCATGATGGTGTGCAAACGCCTGGCACCGATGTTTTCTGCACTTTCATTAACTTGAAAGGCGGATTGTGCAATTTGTTTTACGCCATCTTTGGTGAAGTCTATACTGAAATTTTCGGTGTTCATCAGGGCTTTATATTGCACGGTTAATGCTGCATCCGGCTCGGTTAATATGCGCTCAAAATCGTCTGCATTTAAGGCGGTTAATTCTACCCGAATCGGCAACCGCCCCTGCAACTCAGGGATAAGGTCGCTGGGCTTGGTTAAGTGAAAAGCGCCCGAGGCAATAAATAAAATATGGTCGGTTTTTACCATGCCGTATTTTGTTGTTACGGTGCAACCTTCTACCAGCGGTAGCAGGTCACGCTGTACGCCTTCGCGGGAAACATCTGCACCGCCACCACTTTCAGCTCGCTTACACACTTTGTCTATTTCATCAATGAAAACGATGCCATTTTGCTCAGCATTTTCTACTGCGCGAGCTTTTAGCTCATCATCTTTTAATAATTTTCCGGCCTCTTCATCGAGCATCACTTTACGTGCTTTGACGATTTTCATTTTACTGGATTTCTTTTTGTCACTGCCCATGTTCTGAAACATGCCCTGTAACTGCGAGGTCATTTCTTCCATTCCCGGTGGCGCCATGATTTCTATGCCAACCGGTGAGGCAGACACTTCCATTTCAATTTCTTTGTCATCCAGCTCTCCGTTGCGTAATTTTTCTCTGAATTTTTTACGTGTTGAGCTATCGTTCTCTTCAGGTTCACCAAACTCATTTCTAGCTGAAGGTAATAAAACATCCAGAATGCGCTCTTCTGCAGCCTGTTCCGCTAGATGACGCACTTTTTTCATTTCCTGTTCACGCGTGGTTTTTACCGACATATCTACAAGATCGCGTATTATAGAGTCAACTTCACGACCAACATAGCCTACTTCGGTAAACTTTGTGGCTTCAACTTTAACAAATGGCGCGTTCGCCAGATGTGCCAGGCGGCGTGCTATCTCAGTTTTACCCACACCGGTAGGTCCTATCATTAAGATATTTTTTGGCGTTATTTCATTGCGTAGACCGGCTTCCAGTTGCATACGTCGCCAACGATTGCGCAAAGCTATAGCGACAGCGCGTTTTGCATCGTCCTGACCAACGATGTGTTTATCTAATTCCTGTACGATTTCTCTAGGCGTCATTTCAGACATATGTGTTTAACCTTCTTTAAAATTCAGCATGATATTATCAAAATGAGTAACTTATCAATAAGTCTATCTTTTTCATCCGATTCAGTAGTAACTGCTCAGATTATCCCTAAATCTCTTCTATTGTCCGCGTTTGGTTTGTATATATACAAATATCACCCGCTATGCCAAGACTTTTTTCAACGATATCCCTGGCAGATAACTCGGTACTATCAAACAATGCACGGGCAGCAGATTGTGCATAAGGTCCACCTGAACCGATAGCGATTAAATCATCAAAGGCTTCAATCACATCGCCTGTACCGGAAATCAGTAAAGAAGCATCTTTATCAACAACAATTAGCATTGCTTCCAGCTTGCGTAAAACACGATCGGTGCGCCAATCCTTTGCCAGTTCTACTGCAGCGCGTCTTAGCTGACCGCTATGGCGTTCCAGCATCGCTTCAAAACGTTCTAATAAGGTAAAGGCATCAGCAGTCGCACCGGCAAAGCCAACGATTACTTTATCACCGTAAATTTTTCGAACTTTTGTCGCATTGCCTTTCATTATGGTATTGCCCAAGGTCACCTGACCGTCGCCACCAACAACAGCTTTTCCTTCTCGACGCACCGTTAAGATGGTTGTTCCGTGAAATAATTCCACTTGTAAACTCCGAATAATAAGGGATTAACAACAGACCAGATTAGTCTGGATTTAATAATGGGGATTTTACACTATGAAGGGGGTTACTCATACCTCGTGTACACTGTGGATAATTTTTGGGTCTATGTCATATTGAGTGGATATACATATATTTTCCTGATTAACCATAAGTATCCGCCAAGTTATATAAAATAAAAGACAAGGGTCACTGCAATGCTATATGTTATGCGTCATTCCTGCATGTTTTTA
>CAZYCY010000287.1:0-3626 GCA_964646145.1 uncultured Thiotrichaceae bacterium | reverse complement strand
AAGGCAAGTTAAGTTTCGTAAGTTATTTGATCCTGAGTCCTTAGGGCTTGTCAAGTCTGCAGGGGTGATGCTGCTCAAATAATTTATAGGCTACCTGCCCCGCTGTTTTTTGTTTTAAGCAAAACCAGTTACGCGGCAGCTCAAGCTCAGCAGTCATGTTATGTTCTACGTAGATTATGGCATTCTCAGATAAAATTCCACTACTGCCAAGCAGCTTAGAGGATTTTTCAAGTAACGCCGAGTGGAACGGTGGGTCAAGAAAAATCAGGTCAAAATGCTGCTTTGAACGCGAGTCTGATCGCGCTGCTTGCAACCAGTTTAATGCATTTTCACACTGAATATGTCCACCGGTAGCGTTCAGCTTTTCATAGTTTTGCTTTAAACTGCTTATTGTACGCGGGTTGTTATCAAGAAAAACAACTTCATCGGCACCACGAGAAAGCGCTTCAAATCCCAGGACACCACTACCGGCAAAGCAGTCCAGGCAAATACTTTGATAAATATAAGGCCGCAGCCAGTTAAATACGGTTTCACGTATACGGTCAGTGGTTGGTCGCAAACCTTGTGCGTCATCAAATACTATTTTTCGACCGCGCCATTTACCGCCGATAATCCGGCACGAGCCACTTTTCACTTTTCATCTTGTTGTCTACCTACAACAACCGTCACCATTCTGTCAGGGTGCAGCCTGCGCGCCAGCGCATCATTAATCTTATCTGCATCAATGGCTTTGATGTTGTCAATAAAACGGTCAAGGTGATCAAGAGGTAAGTCATAGAATCCAATCATGGCGATATAGCCGAGTAATTTGCTATTGCTGTCAATAGTCAATGGGAAGCTGCCGGTGATATTGCTCAAACTGGCTTTTAGCTCGTCTTTTCCCGGCCCTTGTGCAACATATTTTTTTAACTGCTGGTTAAGCAAACTCAAGGCTTGTTCTGTTTGCTCATTTTTAGTCTGCATTGCCATGGCAAACACGCCTTTCTCACGCATCGGTGAAAAATAACTATGAATGCTGTAAGCCAGACCATGCTCTTCACGAATCACCTCAACCAATCTGGAAGTAAAGCCGCTGCCGCCAAAAGGATGGTTGGCAACATGCAGGGCAAAATAATCTTCGTCACCACGTTTCATACCAGGTTGCCCGACAAAAATATGGGTTTGTAATGACGGGAAATCAATAACAATCTTTTTTGCTTCTGCTAACGGCTTCACCTCTGGCAATGCGGGTGCTTTTTTTCCTGCAGGCAAGCCCAACACTATTGCATTAACAATTTCCTCAGCTTGCTCGCGTTCAACATTGCCTACCATGGCGATGGTTGCATTGTTGGCAACATAGTATTGCTGATAAAACAGGGTAACATCATCACGTGTTAATTTTTTCAGACTATCGATGCTACCTGCGGTAGGAGTGGCGTATGGATGATCGCCGAAAACTGCTTTATTAAATGCCTCACTTGCCAGTGCAGAAGGTGATTGCTGCCTTGCTTTTACTGCAATTTTCATCCTGTTCAGCTCACGTTGAAAGGCACCTTCAGGGAAATCAGGCTGTGTTAATACCTTTGTCAGACCTTCAATTGCGGCACTTAAATAACGTGGCTCGGTCAAACTGCGCACCCCGACCAGCGCCATATCTCTCGCGGCATCGTAGCTTATTTGTGCGCCGACTGATTCAAATATTTCAGCAATTTGCTTTGCTGTTTTGCCCGCTGCACCTTCGGCTAACAAGCCGTTGGTTAATGCTGCCAGACCATTGCTACCAGCATCTCTTGCGCTACCTGCATCAAACACAATGCGCACATCCAGCATCGGAATTTCTGGCGCGGGAATAAATAATACTTTTGCTCCATTTGCTGTTTGCCAGGTTTGAATTTCAGGCGCGGCATTAACGCCAGCACTGAAAACCATTAAACACAGTAATCCACTAACGCCAGCGCTTGCTTTCGAGAGTGCTCTATTCACGCTAAAATTTTTAATGCTCATGAGTTGCTCCTGCGGGAAGGGTTGCCGGTGTTGTATTTTCGCTTTTATTTTTATTTTCAAGCGGCAAGGGGTCCAGCACTGCTACAGTCAAACCTGTATCGATTAAATATTTCTTTGCCACCTGCTGCACCTGCTGTGCGGTAACGCTAAGGATTCTTTCAACATATTCGTCTTTTATCTGCCATGGAAAACCCATGGTCTCTAACATGCCTATTTCCATTGCTTGAAAAAACGTTGAATCCTGCTTAAATACCTGTGCCGCAACAACCTGTGCTTTTACGCGATCGAGTTCAGCGTCATCAGGCAACTGTGTTTGTATGTTATATATCTCCTCGCGAAGAGCGAATTCAAGCACTTCTATGGCAACGCCATCATTTGGTATAGCCGATAGCACAAACAGGGTTTCATGCCGAGCAGTCATGCTATAACTGGCACTGACACTGGCTGCAATTTGCTGACCACGAACCAGGTTGTTGCTCAAACGCGCACTGCTACCGCCATCGAGTACACCAGCCAGTACTTCCAGCGCATACAGTTCCCACTTTTCGCTCTGATCTTCTTCACTATGTGCTAAAACCGGTACTTTATAGCCCATAATTAAAAAAGGGAGTTTTGCCGGAACCTCGATCGTTACCCGTTGTGTGCCGAACTGTTGAGCTTCACGTCTGGGTTTTAACTGCGGTATTTCCGAGGCAGGTATCTCTCCAAAATACTGCTCTGCCAGTTTAAACACCTGTTCGGCTTTAACATCGCCAGCCACTACCAGGGTTGCATTGTTTGGCGCATACCAGTTCTCATACCATTGCCGTACATCATCAAGGGTCAATGTTTCCAGGTCTTCCATCCAGCCGACAATCGGTCGTCGATAAGGGCTATTGGTATAAGCAACGGCATTAAATCGTTCAAAGGTGAGTGCCATGGGGTTGTCATCGGTACGCAAGCGCCGCTCTTCCTTGATCACTTTCATCTCTTTGATGAATTCATTTTCATCAAATACCAGATTCTGCATGCGGTCAGATTCCAGCTTGAAAAGTAATTCGAGTCGATCTTTGGCTATTCGCTGGAAAAAAGCCGTGAAGTCTTGCCCGACAAAGGCATTTTGTTTACCGCCATTGGCAGCAATGATTTCTGAAAATTCACCTGCGGGGAACCTTTCTGTTCCCTTGAACATCATGTGCTCCAGCACGTGTGATAAACCTGTTATACCGTCATGCTCATAACTGGCGCCGACCTTATACCAGACTT
The DNA here is from genome assembly GCA_964646145.1 of uncultured Thiotrichaceae bacterium. Classification (GTDB taxonomy): domain Bacteria; phylum Pseudomonadota; class Gammaproteobacteria; order SZUA-229; family SZUA-229. The sequence goes on along the minus strand of CAZYCY010000287.1, from coordinate 398 downwards.
GTGACACCACCACCGGTGCACGGTGATTTTCAATCACCAGCACTTTTAAACCATTCGACAAGGTGAAAGATTTTACCGCTTCATCTGCATTACTTGCTGCTGTATCACCTTCTTCTGTGTCATTCTGTACTATCTCCGGTTGCTTATTGCTATATAACACGACCCCTAAAATCAGGGTTGAGATGACAAGCAGTCCTGTAATTAACTTTATCTTCATTGTTTACTCTTCTTGTTATGGCCACCTCTATTTATTCTGGAGGTGAAGATTGAGATTCAAAATATGTCAGATTAAGGCGCCCAATATTTTCAACATGGGCACGTGAGTGGGCCATTGCGAAGATTTGCAACGAAAATATGGCGTATTTTGGACTCAAGATTCATGTTCACGAATTAATAGA
>CAZYCY010000286.1:0-3657 GCA_964646145.1 uncultured Thiotrichaceae bacterium | reverse complement strand
GTCATGTTTTTAGACGGAATCCATCGGTCGGTAAGTACAATGCCTGTTATATCAGACTCTATCAGCCGTGGATTCCCGCTAAAGCTTGTACCCACGCTTGACTGGGTATCATGCGGGAATGACGGCAAAGGTCTTAACTTACTGGTATTGAGTCTGTGATATAATATTTTTGCTCCTCAAAATATTATATCGTTGGAGTTTTTTGATTTCTGTCTCTGTTACCACGAGTGTGCATTCGTGTTTTTGCGTGTAGATTTGGGTTCGCTCTACAGGCTATTATCTACAGGCTATTATGATAAATTTTTCCGGGCGATTATGGTTGCCAGGCATAGTATTGATTGCGGCTATTCTAAGCCTGCCGATGCTAACAATTATCAGCTCCATCTTTGTCCCCACTGGTGAAAACTGGCAACACATCAAAGATACCCTGTTGCCGGAGTATTTAATTAACTCAGCACTACTGGTTATTGGTGTTGCTATTGGTACACTACTGCTGGGCGTATCAACTGCCTGGCTAACCTCCATGTGCCGCTTCCCTGGCAAAAAATATTTTGTCTGGCTGTTATTGCTGCCACTTGCCATGCCAGCTTACATTATTGCCTACACCTACACCGGTATGTTTGATTTTGCCGGCCCGGTGCAAACCTGGCTGCGAGAGCTCACTGGCTGGGGCTTTGGCGATTATTATTTCCCGCAAATTCGCTCACTCGGTGGCGCCATTGTGATGATGTCGCTGGTGCTTTATCCCTACGTCTATCTTTTGGCACGAGTGGCTTTTATCGAGCAATCGGTATGTGTGCTGGAGGTCAGTCGTACCTTAGGTTGTGGTAGCTGGTGCAGTTTTTCCAGGGTAGCACTACCGTTGGCGCGGCCAGCCATTGTCGCTGGTGTCTCGCTCGCCTTAATGGAAACACTGGCAGATTATGGCACCGTGGCTTATTTTGGCGTCGATGTTTTTACCACTGGGATTTTTCGTGCCTGGTTTGGTATGGGGGATTCGGTAGTCGCCTCCAAACTGGCATCATTATTACTGTTTTTTGTTTTTATATTAATTATTCTGGAGCGCGTATCCAGAAAACAGGCACGCTACCACCATACCACCAACAAATATTCTCGTTTGCCGGAATACGCTTTAACCGGTTACAAAGCAGTAGCCGCTTTTATGATCTGTCTAATTCCGGTTTTTCTTGGCTTTTTGTTGCCTGCAGGCAAACTTTTAGCCTGGGCGATAGAAACCTTTGACGAAATGGTGGATGCCAGATTTTTAGAGCTAACCCTTAACACCGTTTTGCTGGCTGCGTCAGCTGCCTTATTATCGGTAATTATTGCTTTATTTTTAGCCTATGGTCAGCGCCTGCTGCCTGGCAAATTGACTATGGGCTCCATTCGTATTGCGGCTATTGGTTATGCCATTCCAGGCACGGTTATTGCTGTTGGCATTATCATCCCCTTCGCCTGGCTAGACAAACAAATCCATCATTTTATGGTCGAATATTTTGATATTTCAACCGGCTTATTGCTCAGTGGCACCTTGTTTGCGCTTATGTTTGCTTACCTGGTGCGTTTTTTGGCTGTTAGTCTGCAAACGGTTGAATCAGGCATTGGTAAAATAAAACATTCATTGGATGATGCCTCCAGATCACTGGGTTTACGCCCAGTGCAAACGCTGCTTAAAGTGCATATTCCTTTGATGAAAGGTTCGGTTATCACCGCTTTTTTAATCGTTTTTGTCGATGTTCTAAAAGAGTTACCAGCGACATTAATTTTACGTCCGTTTGATTTTAACACCCTTGCCGTGAGGGCGTATGAGCTGGCATCGGATGAGCGCCTGGCAGATTCATCAACAGCGGCGCTGATGATTGTTATTGTTGGTTTATTGCCAGTAATTTATTTAAACAAAGCGATTGCTTTATCCAGAGCAGGGCAATAGGTAAGGTATATGCAACGTCTACAGGTAAATAATATTGATGTTAGTTATGGCAAAAAACAGGTAGTTTTTGATGTCAGCCTAACCCTGGGCGATGGCAAAATCGGCTGTCTGCTAGGGCCGAGTGGTTGTGGTAAAACCACAGTGCTAAGAAGCATTGCTGGTTTTGAAACACCAATAAATGGCAAGATATTGATTAATGAAATAGCAGTAAGCAGTAAAAAACATTTTCTGCCTCCAGAGCAACGCAACATTGGCATGGTGTTTCAGGATTTTGCCCTGTTCCCGCATCTTAGCGTTGGCGATAATATCCGCTTTGGCATTAAATCCTGGACTAGCGAGAAACAGAGCCAACGGATTAAAGAATTACTGGGAATGATAGGCATGTCAGATTTTGGCAATGCCTATTCACACCAGCTATCGGGTGGGCAACAGCAGCGTGTCGCATTGGCGCGAGCGATGGCACCCAGGCCATCGATCCTGTTAATGGATGAACCGTTTTCCAGTATGGATGTAGAACTACGCGAACAACTGGCGCGTGAGGTAAGGCTAATTTTAAAACAGGAAAATATTACAGCCGTGCTTGTTACCCATGATCAGAACGAAGCATTCGCCATGGCGGATGAAATTTGTGTTTTGTACGAGGGCAGTGTTCAACAAAATGATAATGCCTATAATCTGTACCATAAACCGGACAACCATTTTGTTGCCGGTTTTATTGGCGAGGGCGTTTTCATTCCTGGCAAGGTGGAGAACGACAATATGGTTAGCACCGAACTGGGCAACATTCAGGGTTCTGTACCAGCGGGTTGCCAGCCAGGGTGCCGGGTTGATGTATTGATTCGCCCTGATGATATTGTTCATCATGACGGGGCAAAGCAAACTGCCCTGGTTGTTACCAGGGCTTTTCGTGGCGCTGATTTTTTATATACGCTGAAACTGCCCAGTGGCATTGAAGTATTAAGCCTTGTCCCCAGTCATCATAACCACCAAATCAATGAAGAAATTGGCATTCAATTGGAGTTTGATCACCTTGTGGCTTTTCCAGGAGATGCAAAACAAACATGATCTTGATTACTTCCTGTAGTTTCCATTGATCCCATAGTATTTTCCAATAATGGAATGAGTCTGAACAAAACCATATTTTTTATGTGGTTTATTTCCATATAAACAAATATCCGTTGATAGACTTATCCCCATATCCATAGGTAACGATTATTTTTTGTGACGCAAAAAAGCAGATGACTGAATGGTATAACTACTGTACTCATGCACAATGGCAGTCACCTCACGAGCTTAAAGCAGATTTATGTAGTGCCAGTATATTAAAAAACAACCGTGTTGTTTTTAACATTTGTGGTAATAAATATCGTATTGTTATATTAACCTAAAAAAATCAGTTGAACCTACTGCGGATGTCTAATGCACTGAATCTTAACGACTTTCCAGAACATATTGAACTCACCGTATGGGTGATACGCTTTCCTCCAATATAACCTGTAAAGTCGTTAATCTTCAGCACCTTAGTCATCCTCGCTACGATTCAACTGATTTTTCTAGGATTAACGGACTACGTCAGACATGGAATACTTATGCGGTTTGTGGGTACACATAAGCAATATGATGAAATTAAGGATATTGATAATATTTGAGAGCATGTTATGAAACTAAAGCCGATAAGAAATAAAGCTGAGTTAAAGGTAACTACTCAGCGTATTATCCGGGTAAGG
>CAZYCY010000285.1:0-3673 GCA_964646145.1 uncultured Thiotrichaceae bacterium | reverse complement strand
TTATTTTGTAGCTCATGCTAGCACGAGCTATGGTCGAAAATTTTAAAATATTTTTTTTGCGCTCTTTGCGTTCTTCGCGGCTAAAATAATTCTCGTTTGTTGCTCCGCTAATGAGCGAGTGCTAATATTCGTTCGATTAATAAATCGGACACCTTTGTCTATTTAATCTTGAAATGACTACATCTTATGTGTAAGTTTGTATTTCAGCCTGCCAAGTATACGTGAATTTAAGGTATCATACGCGCTCACAATGATAACTCTATAACATGCTTTATAGTTAAACCCTCAACATGCGTATTATTTCTGCTAACACCAATGGTATTCGTGCCGCTGCAAAAAAAGGTTTTTTTGACTGGTTAAAAAAGGTAGACCCCGATGTGGTTTGCATTCAGGAAACCAAAGCACAGGAGCATCAGCTCATCGATCCACAATTTAGTCCTGAAGGCTATTTTTGTCAGTACCATGATGCACAAAAAAAAGGTTATAGCGGTGTTGCCATCTACAGCAAGGTGAAGCCGATAAAAGTAACAAAGGGTATTGGTTGGCATGACATCGACATGGAAGGTCGTTTTATCGAGTTCCAGTTTGAAAAACTCAGCATTATCTCGCTTTATATGCATTCCGGTTCAGCCAGTGAAGACCGGCAGGCGGTAAAGTATGATTTTATGGAACGTTTTTTGGCTTATCTGCAAGCCTTGCGTCGCAAACGTCGTGAATTTATTATTTGTGGTGACTGGAATATTGCACACAAAAAGATTGATATAAAAAACTGGAAAGGCAACCAGAAAAATTCAGGTTTTCTGCCTGAAGAGCGTGCATGGATGGACACTTTGTTTGATGAAATTGGCTATGTAGATGCTTTTCGTCTGGTCAACCAGTTGCCCGACCAATATACCTGGTGGTCTAATCGCGGTCAGGCGTGGGCGAATAATACCGGCTGGCGCATTGATTATCAGGTCATCACACCTAAATTAGCACCCCTGGTAACGGCCAGCGATATTTATAAAGACGAACGTTTTTCCGATCACTCACCGTTGATTATTGATTACCATTATACCTTACGTTAATCATCACTAAAAACTAATGTATACGCATTTGCCATCTAATTGTGCAACTGTCGGCAGCATGGGTGCTACTGATAAGTCTGTAGAGAGACCTTTGCGGCGTGTTGCGCAAGCAGATGGCAAGTACATATGCAACGGTTAATAACTTGAAACACACCAGTCCAAAACTCAAACAGCACAAAAAATCCTGGTTGCAGGTATTCAGGTCGCTGTTAACCGGGCGCATGTTGCTTGCCTTTGTCATGGGTTTTGCTGGCGGCTTACCGTTGTTGCTTACCGGTTCTTTATTGCAGGCATGGATGGTTGAGGCAAATATTGATCTTGCCACTATCGGTTTGTTTGCGCTGGTTGGTTTGCCCTATACACTCAAGTTTGTTTGGGCACCATTGATGGATCGTTATACGCCCGCGCTGTTAGGTCGCCGCCGGGGCTGGCTGTTTATCTGGCAACTCTGTTTAATTGCTTCAATTGCTTTACTCGGCTTTTCTAATCCTTCGCAACTGTTAATGATGACAGCCATTGCTGCGTTATTACTCAGCTTTTTTTCTGCCAGTCAGGATATAGTTATCGATGCTTATCGCCGTGAATCATTACAGGATGATGAGCAGGGTATGGGCGCTTCATTGTATGTTGGCGGTTATCGCACTGGTATGTTAATCGCAACGGGAGGCGGTTTATTCCTTGCTGATCAGATGGCGTACCACTGGGTTTATTTAATCATGGCGGGCTTAATGAGTACCGGGTTAATTGCAACCTTGCTTGCGCCCGAGCCGAACGGCGAGTACGGTAAGCCCAAAACTTTACAGGACGCGGTTATTCAGCCCTTTAAAGAGTATTTTACTCGCGATTACGCACTCATGGTTTTGGCCTTTGTTTTTTTATACAAAGTCGGCGATACCATGGCCGGGCAAATGACCATGCCTTTATATCTTGACCTGGGTTTCACCAAGTCAGAAATTGCCGGTATTGTAAAAGTATTTGGTTTTCCTATAACCATTGCTGGCACCTTTATCGGCGGCATGCTGGTTATGCGCCACGGTATTTATAAATGTCTACTTTGGTTTGGCTTATTGCAGTCAATATCAACCGCAGGTTTTATCTGGTTAAGTTATGTTGGCAACGACCTTTTTGTGCTTACTGCGGTAATTGCATTTGAAAACCTGAGTGCGGGTTTAGGCACTGCCGCCTATATCGGGTTTATTGCCAGCCTTACCGACAAACGATTTACCGCTACACAGTTTGCCTTGCTCACCAGTTTTATGGGCATGCCCAGGGTGTTTGCCGCTGCGCCAACGGGTTATATGGTTGATGCAGTTGGCTGGTCCAGTTTTTTCCTGTTTTGCACGCTTATCGCTATTCCCGGCATTCTCCTTATAATGTGGTTGCACAAGCGGCTGCACAACAGCCACTAAACACGTTTTACCCAAAATTTTTGTGCAAGACATGATCCCATTAAGCCTTTATGTTCACATTCCCTGGTGTGTAAAAAAATGTCCTTATTGTGACTTCAATTCCTTTGAAAAAAATAATTCCTTTGATGAGAAACTGTATCTTAAAGCACTGCTAATCGATTTAGATAATGAGTACCAGAATGCCGGGCAGCGAACATTAAGCAGTATTTTTTTCGGTGGCGGCACACCGAGTTTGTTTTCCGCCGATTCGATACGCATCATTATAGAACATGCAAAAAAACGATTTAAATTTGATGAAATTGAAATAACACTGGAAGCCAACCCCGGCACGTTTGAACAGGAAAAATTTAACGCCTTCTTTGATGCAGGTGTTAACCGTTTATCCATTGGCGTGCAAAGTTTTAACGACTCGCATTTAAAAATACTCGGGCGCGTTCACGACCAGAGGCAGGCGCTCACGGCAATTGAAACCGCTAAAAAGGCGGGTTTTGAAAACATCAACCTGGATTTAATGTTTGCGCTGCCGCAGCAGACCATACAGCAGGCAAAAAATGACATAAACATTGCCTGCGAATTTGATGTGCCACATATTTCACACTACCAACTCACCATTGAAGAAAACACTTATTTTTATAAGCACACGCCGGTGCTGCCGACAAATGATTTGAGCTGGGAAATGCAAACGCAATGTCAGGATATACTGCAAAGCAATAAATACAATCAGTACGAAATTTCCGCTTATGCAAAAACAGGGAAACAGTGTTCACATAATTTGAACTACTGGCAGTTTGGCGATTATATTGGTGTTGGCGCAGGCGCGCATGGAAAAATAAGCCATACAAAAAAATTAGCTAGCGAATGCATGCATCATGAGTTAAGTATCAGTCGTCGTTGCAAGCATCGACAACCACAGCAGTACATAAACGAGACGTTACATGGCAAAGCTTTGTCTGGCACGCAGCAGCTTAAACAAGCAGATATTGTGTTTGAGTTTTTATTAAACGCGCTACGGTTAAAAAATGGCAGTGATGTAGCCATATTTAAAAAACATACTGGACTTAATTACAGGATACTAAAAGCTGCAGTTAAAAACATTGACTCGTCTTTATTGTTTATCGATAAAAACAAAATCACCACCAGTGAAAAAGGTTATTTGTTTTTAAATACGATACTGGAAGATTTAACTGCTTGCTGAGG
>CAZYCY010000284.1:0-3677 GCA_964646145.1 uncultured Thiotrichaceae bacterium | reverse complement strand
TGCCACTGCTCATCAAATATATTTTCATTGACCAGCGCATCACGTACCGGCTGGCTAACATCAACAAAAGATAAACCGCTCATTTCGCCACGCAGGGCATCACCCAGCATTTGATAACGCTGCGCTATTTTCGCATCATCAGATTCTGCGGATAAAGAAAAGGACATCAGCTCATCACAGTGCATATCGTTATCCAGAAAAGCTGAAATTTTCTCTTTACGTTTATTCATGACTGTAACCTTATCTAACGATTAATATTATTTATACTCTTCGTACTCAAGAATGTCCGTTTTAGAGTACGAAGAGTACAAGTTAGGAAACCTGATAACTGTCATCATCAAGTATCGATGACAATTTACTATCAATGGCTTCACGAGCACGAAATATTCGTGACCTCACCGTGCCTATCGGACAGTCCATGACCACAGCAATATCCTCGTAGCTTAGACCTTCAATTTCCCGTAAAGTTATTGCTTCACGTAAATCTGAAGGCAAGTCTCCCATTGCCCGATGAATGGTAACTTCAAGCTCAGAAGCCAGGACTTCACGTTCAGGCGATGCAAATTCTTTCAACCATTCACTGGCGCCATAATCTTCTGCATCCTGCACATCAATACTGTTGGTCGGGCTTTTGCGTGACTGTGCAACCAGATGATTTTTTGCGGTATTGATCGCAATGCGATACAACCATGTATAAAACGCACTCTCTCCGCGAAAATTTGGCAAAGCACGATACGCTTTAATAAAGGCTTCCTGCACCACATCCGGCACATCTGACTGGTTTCTTAAAAATCGTGAAACCAGTTTGGATAAACGCAATTGATATTTCAGCACCAGCAAATCAAATGCTTTTTTATCTCCCTGTTGTACACGTACAACCAACGCGTGATCTATCTCACGCTCACTCATTGAAAAGCTCTCTTATTGATGACGGCTATGCGATAACTGCTGGTGAGAAATTTTCCACAATGAATTGAAGGATCACTTTGCATGCTGTGACAGAGAATTACCATCATAGTTCCTAATGTTTTATTAGTTTTTGTATTTTGTATAATTAACCTGCAAACTTACCCTATTTTAACAAAATCTTAAAGCATATTATCAAGATACTCACATAAACATGTCAACCACACACCAACATGATGCACTGATTATAGGCGGTGGCGCTGCCGGGCTAAGCTTGGCACTGCGCATTGCTGACCAGTGCAGTGTCGCCATTATTACCAAAGGTCCCAGCAAAGATGGCTGCACCTATTTTGCTCAGGGCGGACTGTCTGCAGTGCTGAGTAAAGAAGACTCCTTTGCCGCTCATATTGCAGACACCTTAAAAGCAGGCGGTGTTTTATGTAAAAAAGAAACCGTTAAATTCACCATTGAACACGGTCCGGAAAATATTCGCTGGATGCAGGAACTCGGCGTTCCCTTTAGTAGTGGTATGGGTGGTGGTATGAGTGACGATATGGCTAGCGACATGAATAAAATGGCTTTTAATTCAAGCCAACGTGAATTGCATCTAACCCGTGAAGGCGGGCATACGCATCGCCGAGTGGCACACGCCGCAGATGCCACCGGCAAAGCCATCAGTGATACGCTGGAAAATCATGCCCGCCATCATGATAACATCACCTTTTACGAGCACCATATTGCGGTTGATTTAATTACTACGGATAAACTAAGAGGTGATAATACTGCTCATTCAACGTCCAGCAATGTCTGCATTGGTGCCTATGTGCTTAATAAAAACAGCAAGCACGTTGAAACTTTTCAGGCACAATTTGTAGCACTTGCCACCGGTGGCGCCAGTAAAGTTTATCTTTACACCAGCAACCCTGATGGCTCCACTGGTGATGGCATTGCCATGGCATGGCGCGCTGGCTGTAGCATTAGCAACATGGAGTTCAACCAGTTTCACCCAACCTGCCTGTACCATCCCGAGGCGAAATCCTTTCTTATCAGCGAAGCCGTACGTGGTGAAGGCGGCAAGTTATTATTGCCGAACGGGAAGCGATTTATGCACAAATTTGATGACCGTGGCGAACTGGCACCACGTGATATTGTAGCGCGTGCCATCGACCATGAAATGAAACGACTAGGCATAGCCTGCATTTATCTTGACATCAGTCACCGCTCCCCAGCCTTTATCGCTTCACATTTTCCAACAATTCACCAACGCTGTTTACAATATGGCATCGACATTACAAAAGAGCCCATACCTGTAGTACCCGCTGCCCATTATACGTGCGGCGGCATCAATACTGATTTACACGGCGCTACCGACATCACGAATTTATATGCCATCGGCGAAACCGCACACACTGGTCTACACGGTGCTAATCGTCTGGCAAGTAATTCATTACTGGAATGCCTGACATTTTCACAGGCCAGTGCCAAACATATATTATCGCAGGTAAACAAAGACTACCAATATCAGAAAGTTTCAAACTGGGATGAAAGCCGGGTGAGTGACTCAGATGAAGAGGTTGTAATCTCACATAACTGGGAGGAACTGCGCCGCTTCATGTGGGACTATGTCGGCATCGTCAGAACCAACAAGCGATTAGAGCGCGCCATGCACCGCGTTAGCTTGCTGCAACAGGAAATTGACGAATATTATAGCAATTTTAGAATTAGCAGTGACTTAATAGAACTGCGTAATTTAACTCTGGTGGCAGAATTGATTATCCGCAGTGCAATGTTACGCAAAGAAAGCCGTGGCTTGCATTTTTCACTGGATTACCCGGTGGCTAATGAATCGTCAGTTGCCAAAGACACGGTATTAAAGCCGCAGTATAAATCAACCACCGAAAAAATAAAAATTATTAAATAAACCCAGGCAAAACAATACACCATGTCACAAACAAGTTACTTAATCGAACCAGACGAACTGGAAGCATTACGAGGCAACGAGAACATCGTTATTATTGATCTATGCAAAGCCAAACAATACGCTCAGGCACATATTCCTGATGCCCACTTTGTTCATTATATCGACATCATAAAAAACGATAAACCCGTCATGGGTTTATTACCGGACAATGAAAATTTTTCTGCTTTACTGTGCAATCTTGGCATTACAAAAAAATCACTGGTTGTTGCTTATGATGATGAAGGCGGCGGCTGTGCCGCACGTTTCGTCTGGACCTTACATGTGTTTGGTCATGAAACCGCCGTCGTACTCAACGGCGGCTTATTTAGCTGGGCGAATGAAGGTCACCCGTTAAACAATACCATACCGGACAAACCTGAAGCCAGTGACTATAGCCTGAGTAAAACACATCACCATACTGCAACCCGCGCCTTCATCCAGACTCACTTGGATGACGACAATGTGGTTTTTCTTGATGCACGCACCTTAGCAGAATATAACGGCACGAAAAAATTTGCCGACAAAGCAGGTCACATTCCTGGTGCCATTCACTATGAATGGACTAAATCGATAAACCAGAACAATAACCTGCGCCGTCTGCCCGTTGAAGATATCCAACAACGGCTTGATGCCCTTGGCATTAGCAAAGACAAAGAGATAGTGTGCTACTGTCAGTCACATCATCGCTCATCCTATTCCTGGCTGGTATTAAAGTCACTGGGTTATGAGAATGTGCTGGGATATCCCGGCTCCTGGTCAGAATGGGGTAATCATCCTGATACACCGATTGAGACATAGTTTTGACTTTAGA
>CAZYCY010000283.1:0-3679 GCA_964646145.1 uncultured Thiotrichaceae bacterium | reverse complement strand
GCGTTACCAGCATGGTCATGATTAATACCATCAGCACAGTGCCAAATATAGCCGGAAATATACCTCCTTCAGTATTGGATTCACGCGGGTCTTCAGAAAGAAAATGCCACAGCGCATGCACATAAAAGTTAAGTTTTTCAAGCACAGACATTTTGTTTGGCTGCCATGCCTGAATAATATTCTCCAGCGGCACAATCACTTCACTGCCATCCATCACTGTGGTGCGAATAGAGTCACGTTTTAGTTGTTGAGATAACACACGTGTTTGCTTTAATATAGCCTTGAATTCTTCATCTAAATTATTGCGTTTTTCTGTTAAATTAGCTATTTCCTCAGAAGTTAGTTTATCATCCAGTTGCAAACGTCTTTCTGTTAAGCGTAATCGCTCCATTTGGTGGTTAATCGCGCCGATATCACGCTTGCGTAACTGCTCTATCTGTTCACGTATGTCATTGCTGCGTTGCAGGCGGGTAATCAGTTCGTCCCATACTACTTGCTTATCCGCTGTTTCATTACTCACGACAACGCGTGAGATGCCATCAGCGTCTTTTTCATAAACGGCGTTAAGATAACCGTAAAAATCACCCCATTCAACCCGTTCCAGAGCCATAATGTTTTCAGGCTGCTCTCGTTTTATCAGGTCTATGTCGAATAACCATCTAAAGTCAGTGCCTAAAATATCACGATTACCGGTTTTAACCAGATAACGTCTTACCTCTCCATGCGCTTCTGCTGACCCTGTTAACTTAAGCAAGGCTTCAACAGGCGCAATTTCCGATTCAACGATTTCACCAATTATGGTGACTGTATATTTCTCGTTTTCAAAATGAAAGGCTTCAACATTGGCCGGCCAGAAATGGCTCATGCCACGAAACACAATCAGCATTAATAGACCCACTACAGCAACCAGGGCAATAGCAAGTGCGCCTGCATTTATCCAGATCCAGGGGGTGCCCTCTTTAAACCATTGGCGAAGCATCCTTAAACCCTCAATTGAACATAGTGGAGCATGTAACGTAGCTCGTCAGAAAGATAAAGCGATGATTTGATATTGGTTCTATTCATACAAATAAAGTTATAGTGAGTATGGAACGTTCAACTGAGAATTTAAGGATTACAATCCGCTATACTTTTTACGTAATCGATGCCTGATTATTTCAGCAAGCGAATTAAAAAAGAAAGTAAACACAAACAGCACGAATGCTGACAGGAATAACACACGGTAATGCGTACTGTTAACGGCTGCCTCCGATATTTCTACCGCAAGGTTGGCCGCCAGTGTGCGCATACCCTGAAAAATGCTCATGTCCATTATTGGCGTATTGCCGGTAGCCATTAACACGATCATGGTTTCACCCACGGCACGACCAAAACCCATCATTACCCCGGCAAAAATACCGGCACTGGCGGTGGGCAAAACCACGCCTACCAAGGTTTGCCAGGAGGTTGCACCTAAGGCCAGTGAGCCACGCACCAGATGCTGAGGCACGGCAAACAAGGCATCTTCTGAAATAGAGAAAATGGTTGGAATCACTGCAAAGCCCATCATTATGCCAATCACCAGTGCATTGCGCTGATCATAGTCCCATCCCCATTCTCTGCTCATGTAGCCCCGCAGATCACCCTCAAAAAACAGCTTTTCAATGGGAACGCTTAATTGCATTGACAGCCAGGCTAAAAATACCACGACGGGGATCAATATGGCGGCTTCCCAACCTTCGAATATTTTTTTATTGGGTAGCAGACTCCACAGCGCAGCGCATAATATAAAACCAACAGGTAATATCAATATCAGGGTAAAAACGCCAACCAGATGACCTTCAACATAAGGCGCCAGCCACAAGCCAGCGAGAAAACCAAGAATAACAGTAGGCAGTGCTTCCATGATTTCAATGGTCGGCTTTACTGCTTGTCGCATCCGTGGTGACATAAATTGAGCGGTAAATATAGCGCCCAGAACAGCGATAGGAATTGCAAAAAGCATGGCATAAAATGCGGCTTTTATGGTACCAAAAGACAAGGGAACCAAACTGAATTTTGGCTCAAAGTCATCATGAGCCGCTGATGACTGCCAGACGAATTCAGCTTCGCTATAGCCTTCGTACCAGACTTCTTGCCACAACACGGCAAAGGAAATTTCAGGGTATCTATTATCTACGTGATACAGATGCAAGTGATCTGCACTGTCTGCTACCAACAAGTGCTGCGCCCGATCAGACCATGCCATTTGCTCTATGGCAAGATTCGCCGTGTTAATGCTTGCCAGGGTTCTTTGCGAGGTGGAATAATAAAGCGTGATATCGCCCTGAATATCGGCAACGGCAAAACTTTTGCGCCGTTGTTCAGTGGCAATAGCAGTGATGGCTTGCTGATTATTTTCAAAATTTCGAATAAAAACAAGCTCCCAACCGCCCTCTTTACGCACCGGCATCCATTGCTGTATTTCACCATTTTCCAGTCCAATCATTAATGCGAAGCCACCGAGCAAAAGTTTTAACTGGGTTATTTCGTGGTCAAACTGGTGCTTGCTCTGAACGCCAGTAAAACCCTCTTCATCCAGTGAATAGTCAATTAAAAGACCATTTTCAAATGCCACATATAAGTGATTCAGCGCTGGAGTCAGGACAATAGACTTTATATCTGCGTCGACTATCTGCTCAGAGCGCGACTCCAGCTCAATGCTTATTTCATCGCTAAGAAACGCTTTTTCAAGCAAGAAACGCGCTAATACCAGTCGATTATTTTCAGTGCTTGCCGCCAGAGCAACAACATCGTCATCTAACACAATAGCAATCTGCGTTAACGCCTTGCCGGATTCATCCAGTACCAAAGGCGATACACCCAGGGGAAATTCAAGTCGTGGTGTCAGGGTACGGACATCATCAGGAAAACTTAAATCAAATTGATAACGTATTGCCAGCACTGAACCATCCTCAAGACCTAGTACCACCAGATCAAAATTCGATGTCACACTGCTTATGGCAGCGGGTAGATTGAGGTTTTTATTAACAATAATATTGCCTGAATCGGTATTAAAGAAAACCACATTACCCTTGTCTGTAAATCTGACCGCAATCGTAGCTTGCTCTTCAAGCCCAAGAAACAGGGTTTCACCTTCGCCGGGCGCACTATAAGAAACACCCTGTTTTATATCTGCCGAACCAAACATCGGCACCACAACATAAAGCAAATAAAAGAAAATCAACAACAGAGTGAGAATGACACTGACACCACCAGCAGCGACAAAAAACCGCGTAATGCGGTCATTTAGTGCTCTTCGATTGTAACCTGTCTTTAATGCAAGATCTTTCATGCGGTAAGTTTAGCGATGAAATGTTACAGAGATATTACAGAATGTGACAATTTGATGAAGATATAAAAAAAGGGGCGCAACGCGCCCCTTTTTGACCAGAAAATAGATATTTGCCAATATATGATTTTTTGTAACTACTCAGCGTAATTTTGGAAAAGGACGCAGGTTATTGATTTTTAAGGACGCTGTAAATACGTCCATGTACGCTCTACTGCCCGCTTCTATTATTGCGTCCATGTTGCAGATGCCTGAAAAATCAATAACCTGCGTCCTTACCCGGATAATACGCTGAGTAGTTACGATTTTTTAAGAAATAATAAAAATTAATTAAAAATCACCACCATCGTAACGGCGTTGCAATTGACA
>CAZYCY010000282.1:0-3681 GCA_964646145.1 uncultured Thiotrichaceae bacterium | reverse complement strand
TGCCCCGACTTATTGAGAAGTTACTTTTGATTCTGTTGAGCGATTACCATAGCTGAATAAAAATCAGCCAAGTTCGGAAAGCTCTCGCATCAACATCGCTGGATTACTGGTGTTCAATTCAATTAAGCGTCGTAAATGTTGCATGCTGTTACTATCGATTTGTAGCCACTTTAGTCCCCAGTTATTGCCGTTGCTGCGAATGATATTGACCCGCGCATGAATAGCAATGTCTTCACCTAGAAATAGTGCCATGCCACAGGGATTGTCCAGGTTGATGTCGAGGTTTTGTGGTGGTTCTACCAGCATGCCTTTGAGCGAAATATCCAACAGGTTGCAGCTCCATTCTTCATTACCGCACTGCATCAAGATTTCTGCGTTGAAAGTGATGCGGTTGTGCGTGCGGCGCTCTGATTGTGTTGATGTGTTCGATGGTGTGCTCATTTTTTTGAGTGACCTAGTAGTATAAGAAGTCTCTACTTCCTTTAAAATTAATTTAGATACTGCTTGAAGACTAGTAAAATAATAATATTTAGCAACATAAATCATTGAAATAAAGGTGAAATATTGATTAACTGTGCGCTTTATTTTTTCACGGTTAATGAATAATCAAAGCTATGGATAATCAAAACATGTTTCGAGGCAGTATGGTTGCACTGGTCACACCCATGCAGGTTGATGGCAGCGTTGACTTTCAGAGCCTGGCTAAGCTGGTCGAATTTCACATTGAAAACAATACTTCAGCGATTGTTTCCATGGGTACTACAGGTGAATCGGCGACCCTGAATATCGACGAGCACTGCGAGGTGATGGCGCGTACTGTGGAGCTGGTGAAAGGTCGCATTCCAGTTATTGCTGGCACCGGTGCGAATTCCACCTGGGAAGCGATAGAGTTAACGCGCTGTGCACAGCAAGGTGGCGCAGATGCCTGTTTGCTGGTCACGCCGTATTACAACAAACCTCCGCAACAGGGCTTGTATTTACACCATAAAAAAATTGCAGAAGCGGTTGATATCCCACAAATTTTGTATAACGTACCCGGTCGTACAGCGGTAGATATGTTGCCGCAAACAATCAAACGCCTGTCTCAAGTTGATAATATTATTGGTATTAAGGATGCCACGGGTGATCTGGCTCGTTTAGCTGAGACACAAGCTTTACTGTCGGATACAGAGCTTGGTCTGAAATTTCGCTTGTACAGTGGCGACGATGAAACCGGTACAGAATTCATCTTGCGTGGTGGTCATGGGGTGATCTCCGTGACCAGCAATGTCGTGCCTAAAGCCATGGCAGCCATGTGTGAAGCTGCATTGGCGGGCGATCGCGCACTGGCAGAAGCCATCAATCAGCCATTAACCGGCTTGCATAGCCGATTGTTTCTGCAAGCCAACCCAATACCCGTAAAATGGGCGTTGTCGGAAATGAAACTTATCCCACCTTATATACGTCTACCCTTGGTAGAGTTTGCAGAAGAATTTCATCAGCCATTGCGCGAAGCTATGCAGCAGGCTGCACAATAGACCAGCAGCAGATCGTATCAAAGCTGGAGTCGGAGTAAAATATTAATGAAGTTAGTTATTAGCTTATTTGATTCTTTGAAAAGGGTCAGTCTTGTTTTGTTGGCACTAAGCACCGCATCCTGCGGACTTTTTGGCGGCGATGAACGTCCGGCGTATCAGGGAGCGCAATATTATAGAAACCTGGAAATACCGCCTGATTTAACCGCGCCGGATACCCGTAACCAGCTTGTCGTGCCAAAGCCTACAAGTGAAGCGCTACAGCGGTTCCGTGATAATAATAAGCTGGAAACCGTGATAACACCAAAATTTGATGGTGTGCGAGTGGTTAATTATGCGGGCAGTAGCTGGCTGGAAGTCGATAATGATGTTGAACATGTCTGGCAAAAATTGCAGGAGTTCTGGCAGAATGAGGGCATTGAGCTTGCGCAACTGCGACCTTCGCTGGGCTTTATGGAAACCCAATGGGTACAACGGCTGGATGATGATGCTGGATTTTTTCGATCCATGTTTCAGAGATTTGAACCGGATGTAAAAGACAAGTTTCGCCTGCGTGTTGAACGTTTTGACTCTGACCAGAAAACGCGCATATTTATCGCTCACTCAAGAATTGAACGTGTTCTGTATGGTGAAGATCTGACTAGCTTTATCTGGCAGTCTAAACCTGCTGATTTAGAGGCAGAACGCGAAATTATTTACCGGATGGCACTGTTTACCGGTAAGAGCGCCGATGACACCATGCAACTACTGCAAAATTACCGCCCATACAGTTCGCTGGTGAAGATTGACAGCACCAATGCCACTGCTCTGACCATGACCGGCAGCATGGATTTTGTCTGGCGACGTGCCATACGAGCACTGGATCGCATGCGGGTTGATGATATTCATGAACATAAAGACAGTAGCAGTATTGAGTTTGTTGTTGGCAAAGCGTCGACTGAAGAGCTAAAAATTAATGATGAAGATGATTTAGCAAAAACCAGCTGGATCATGCGAATGTTTACCGATGCCGATGAAGAAAATCTGACAACAAACAAAAACCGTCACTATCGCCTGCAATTTAGTGAGGTGAGTGGTCGCATTCAAATTGAAGTAAAAGATGCTGAAAACACAAAAATTACAGATGAAGATGGTGCTGTTAGCGGAACCGCACTGGCGGAGCAGCTAAGAAACAGATTGGCAGAAAATCTGGAGTAATCCATGTTAGATCAACGTTAGCTCAGATTATTTTATGGAATAGGTATGGGGAAAATATAAATGATATTTTAACTCTGCTAATCTAAATTTTCTTAGGCCACCGTCTTGAGGTATGTAATACACGCAGGATTTCAATTTTATTATCACGCACCCGATACGGTAATATAAATGGTGTTCGATCCACCAATAGCTCCCTGGTATTTGGCACTCGCCCAGGCCTACCAATACCCGGTTGTTCGCTTAATAAAGAAACCTTATCTTTGATTCTCTGTACTACCTGTTGAGCAGTCTGCGGGTTGTCTTGTGTGATGTAATCCCTGACAGATTTTAAATCCAAAATAGC
This sequence comes from uncultured Thiotrichaceae bacterium, assembly GCA_964646145.1. Classification (GTDB taxonomy): domain Bacteria; phylum Pseudomonadota; class Gammaproteobacteria; order SZUA-229; family SZUA-229. The sequence continues at coordinate 627 of CAZYCY010000282.1, read as the reverse complement.
ATTTTTAAACTAGATAAGCTTCATTATATCGGTGACGGTTTCTCGTGATCCGTCCCCCAGGTTTCCATCCAGAGCATGACCGTTTCATTATCAACAAATTGATCTGAACTGGCATTGTCAGCTGCATCAACGGCTTGTTTTATTTCCTGTACCTGCCACTCATTATTTTCAAGAAATAACTTCAGCGCTTGCGTTGCCAGGTATGCCTTAGAGCGATCAGTCGCACTTGCTAAAGTTGAAAGACGCTCGTTCATTTCATCATCGAGGCGAAGTGTCATCGTTGTGCTCATGTTGATTCTCCTGCGTTCATGTGCATTCATTGTAGCACTAATTGCGTAAATAGCTTAACTTACTGGCATTGATTCTGATATCCCTTAATTTATCGCGTGTGTCTCGATTGCAGGCTGGTGTACAATACTGATTTATTTTTTTCAGAGTAACACAAGTGGCTTCAAACACGCAGGATGCTTCAAGCGCACAGGATTTAAGTAAAAAACCCGCACCCGTTCCATTCCTTGAAGCGGTAATCTACTGGCTTAAATTAGGCTTTATCAGTTTTGGTGGTCCAGCGGGTCAGATCAGCATGATGCATCAGGAGCTGGTAGAAAACCGCCGATGGATTTCTGA
>CAZYCY010000281.1:0-3682 GCA_964646145.1 uncultured Thiotrichaceae bacterium | reverse complement strand
TAATGAATAAAATAAAAACACAAAATACTTTTAAACTACTTTGCTTGATACTGCTTCTGGTACCGAGCTTTGCTGTGCATGCCGAGCGCATCAAAGATTTAGCCATGGTTCAAGGCATGCGTGACAATCAGCTAATCGGTTACGGTCTAGTGGTCGGGCTTGATGGTAGTGGCGATAAAGTGGGTCAGGTTAGCTTTACCGCACAAAGTTTAAAAAGCATGTTGTCGCAACTAGGCATTGTTATACCGCCGGGCGTTAAACCACAACCCAAAAATGTTGCCGCCGTTATGTTACACGCCACACTGCCACCGTTTATCAAAAAGGGACAACGAATAGATGTTACTGCATCATCCGTTGGTAATGCAAAAAGTTTACGTGGCGGCACTTTGCTGATGTCGCCACTAAAAGGTGCGGATGGTAAAGTTTATGCCATCGCCCAGGGAAACTTACTGGTTGGTGGTCTGGGTGTTGAAGGCGCTGACGGTTCCAGCATTACCATTAATATACCCAGTGTCGGTCGATTGCCAAAAGGTGCTATTGTCGAGCGCACCATTAATAATTCATTAGGCCACGGTAATAAACTTGTGCTTAATTTGTTTACAGCAGACTTTACCACTGCCAGCAGAATGTCTGATGCCATTAATAATCATTTTGGTGCCGGTACGGCTAAAGCTATTGACCCCATATCCGTTGAAGTGATGGCACCGGAATCACAATCGGGGAAAATTGCATTTATCTCCATGCTCGAAAATATAGACGTTCAGCCGGGTGAGTCAGCTGCCCGTGTCATTATTAATTCAAGAACAGGTACCGTTGTAATTAGTAGTGCGGTAAGAGTAGGAACGGCTGCGGTTGCACATGGCAATCTGGTGGTAACTATTCGGGAAGATGCGTATGTAAGTCAACCGAGAGCTTTTTCACCCGGTGGTGTAACCGAAGTTATCGCCGATACCCAAATAGATGTTGTTGTTGAAGATGCTCGAATGTTTATGTTTGATCCTGGTGTCGATTTAAACGACATCGTGCGGGCAGTTAATCGAGTAGGTGCCGCACCTGGTGATCTGGTTGCCATACTCGAAGCCTTGAAAATGGCGGGTGCGTTACATGCCGAGTTAGTGGTGATCTAATGTAACTACTCAGCTAGCCCCTGAAAACCGTCATCTCTGCGTTTTTCGCCTTGATCTGACGATTTTTAGCGGCAATCTGAGCAGTTACGCAGTTACAATTTATTATGAGTGGCGAAACATGAACAGCACAAACAATATCGCTGATGCAGGTTTATATACCGATTTTAGTGGTCTGGCAAAGCTACGTGCAAAAGCCGCGGAGCAATCAACATCTGGTCAATCAACCGAGGTAACAAAAGAAGTCGCAAAACAATTTGAGGCTCTGTTTTTGCAAATGATGCTGAAGACGATGCGTGATGCAACTATTACCGATGAGTCAACAGAGTCTGATCAGGCAAAATTTTATCAGGAAATGTTCGACAAACAAATTGCGCTGGATCTTTCTAATAGCGGTAATGGTATCGGCATTGCAAAAATGCTGTACCAACAATTATCAACTCGTGTGGCAGACAATCAGAATGTCCCGGCTGCTGATTTTCAGGCATCGGGCATGATACAAACAACGCTCAGTAACGAAACGGATAATACTTTAATTCGTCAGCAGATTGAACGCTCAACATCATCCATTCTAAATAAGCCAGGTCTTGAGCAGGAGGTGATGAAATGAGTGATCTATTAACTATCGGCACCTCTGGTTTGCTGGCATTTCAGCGCTCACTGAATACCATCGGACACAACATTGCCAATGTCAACACTGAAGGCTTCAGTCGTCAAACGGTTGATCTGACAACCCGTACGCCACAGATTGCGGGGAATGCTGTTATCGGCACAGGGGTGCAAACATCAAGTATTAGCCGTTCATTTAATGCTTTTGTCGAGCTGGGTGTTCGCAGTAGCACCTCTTCTGCAGCTGAATTTAACACCTTTCATACTCTCGCAGCGCAACTGGATAACGTTCTTGCTGATCCGGCAACCGGCATAACAAATTCAATGCAGCGGTTTTTTAATGCTGCACAGGATGTTGCCAATACACCAGCAGGCAGTGCTGCACGCGAAGTATTGTTGAGTGAAGCACAACAGATGGCAAAGCAGTTCAATCAATTATCCAGTTGGTTAGACAGAGTGAAAGGTCAGGTTAACAGCGACATCAGAGGCAGTGTCAGTGAAATAAACCGTTTAAGCACCGCCATAGCAAATATCAATGAGTCCATCGTTTTGACGCAGGGGCGTTCGGGTGGTCGACCAGCAAATGATTTACTGGATCAACGTGAGGTGCTAATTCGTAACCTGTCCGAACGGGTATCAGTCACCACCGTGCAACAGGATGATGGCTCACTAAATGTCATGGCAGGTAGCGGTCAGATGTTAGTTGTGGGCAATAATGCCACCACCCTTGAAGTTATTTTCGAGGCAGGTGATGCCAATCAACTGGGTATAGCGATAAGAGGCAATGGTGGTGTGCTGGTACCCGTTACTGGTCAACTTAGCGGCGGTCAACTTGGTGGGGTAATGAACTTTCGTGATCGCATGTTAGACCCTGCGGCGAACAGTTTAGGTTTAACTGCCATCAGTCTGGGTTACTTTGTTAATCAACAGCAAAATCAGGGCATGGATCTTGATGGCGTGCTGGGGAATGATTTTTTTAATGTAGCAACACCAAAGGTGCTTGCTTTAGCGGGTACGCCAGGAAATGTTAGTGTTGCATTTGATGATATATCACAACTGACTAATAACGATTACACCTTGCGCCTGAATGCAGGAGCATGGCAACTCATCCGAAATGATACCAATCAGCAGGTAACAATGAATGGCACAGGCAGTGCATCAGATCCTTTTATAGCAGATGGCTTGCGTTTTGAAATTTCTGGAATACCGGCAAATGGTGACGCCTATCTTATTCGACCCACACGAAGTGGTGCTGCCGAGATGGAGATGCTACTGGCAAACAATCGTCAAATTGCTGCAGCTGCACCGCTGAGAAGCCTGGCTGCAAACACCAATACCGGTAGTGGAGAAATTTCTGCAGCCGTGGTCAGTGATATTAATAATACAACCTTTCAGGCAGCTACCGGGCAACTATCGCCATCGGTATTACTGCGTTTTACTGCCAGCAACAGCTTTAATATTTACGATAACACGAATCCGGCAGCACCAGTATTACTGGAATCCGGTATTGCATATAATCCGACAACAGGTAGAGACGTTTTTCCTACACCAGGTGGCATTGATCCCGGTTATCACATCCGCTTGAGTGGTACTCCTGCTACGGGTGACACCTTCGGTATCGAGTACAATACTGGCGGCATCGGCGATAACCGAAATGCTCTACTGCTGTCTGCTCTTGCCAGTAATAAACTCATGGCAAGCGGCACTGCCAGTATAAACGACAGCTACAGTTCGCTGATCGCCAATGTTGGCACTGCCACCAAACAGGCAGAACTCAACGCGCTGGCGCACAATCGGGTGTTGGATCGGGCAGAGATGGATCGCGCTTCTGTATCAGGCGTAAACCTCGATGAAGAAGCCGCAAACCTTATTCGCTTTCAACAGGCGTATCAGGCGGCCGCGCAAGTGATTTCAGTTGCCAGTTTATTATTTGACGTCATCCTTAGTGT
>CAZYCY010000280.1:0-3699 GCA_964646145.1 uncultured Thiotrichaceae bacterium | reverse complement strand
TATGAAACCAGTGGTCGTCAACTAGCATTAAACAGTTATGAGAACCGTGTCTATCGCTGTGAGCTGGAACAAGGTGGCGCGGTTATTGTCAAGTTCTATCGTCCGGGTCGATGGAGTGATAAAGCCATAGCTGAAGAGCATCAATTTGCACAACAATTACTGGAGCAGGAAATTCCCGTTGTTGCGCCAATAATAAAGGATGCGGTGTCTTTATTTGAGCACGCTGGCTATCGTTTTTCCATTTACCCGCTGCGCGGTGGTCGTTGGCCGGATCTGGAATCGCGTGACGATTTAAACTGGATGGGGCGTTTTATCGCGCGCATACACAATGTGGGCAGATCTGCATCATTTAAACATCGTCATCAAATTGAAATAAGCCGAATGGGCAATGAATCGGCATCCTGGTTGCTGTCAAATAATTTTATCCCTGGCTACCTGGAACTGGCATACCAAACCCTGGTTGATGATCTAATAAAAGAAATACAGCACGCTTTTGATCGTTGCGGCAGTTATCACCGTATCCGCCTGCATGGTGACTGTCATCGCAGTAACGTATTGTGGACGGATGATGGCCCGCACTTTGTTGATCTGGATGATTGCTGCACTGGCCCGGCAATACAGGATCTATGGATGCTGTTGTCGGGCGAACGCCAGGAAATGACAGAGCAATTATGTGATTTGCTGGAAGGCTACGAAGAATTCGCCAGCCTTGATTTGAATGAATTAAATTTGATCGAAGCCCTACGCAGTTTACGCATGATGTTTTACGCTGCCTGGCTGGCAAGACGCTGGGGCGATTCAGCATTTCCACTGGCTTTTCCGTGGTTCAATACCAATCAGTATTGGGAGCAGCATGTACTTGAACTGCGTGAGCAGTTGTCGCGTTTGCATGAGCCAGTGCTGGCTGTGTGAGGCTTAAATACTATTCCGTCCTTTGGTTCGTAAACGCCACATCCATGTGCCACTGCTCCGCAAATGCACGCGAATAAACGCAAATGTTTTTAAAATTTCATGCCTCTGCATTTGCGGAAAAATAATCTTTTAATCTTACAGGTTTTAAATTATGAAAATAAGCATCATCAGCGGTAGCCACCGCAACCCGTCACAAAGTGAAAAAGTGGCGCGTCATATTGAAACAACACTGGCTAGTGAATTTGAAAATATTGAACCCTGGGTTTACGCTCTGGCGGATAACCCTTTGCCTTTATGGGATCAAACGCTATGGCAAGATAACGAAGAGTGGCATCAACGACTGGCTCCCATTAAACAGCAATTAATTGCAAGTGATGCTTTTGTCATTGTCTCACCTGAGTGGCATGGACAGGTGCCTGCAGGATTGAAAAACTTCTTTTTGTTATTTAACCGCTTTGAACTAGGTCACAAACCGGCATTAATTGTTACCGTATCGTCTGCTGATGGCGGTGCGTATCCGGTTGCCGAATTGCGCATGAGCAGTTATAAAAATAACCGCCTGTGTTACATACCAGAACAGCTAATCTTACGAAATGTAGAAAAATTACTGAATGAGAACGCGGAAGACAATGATGCCGATGCGAACAGTTATTTTAAAAAACGTATTTTATGGACATTAGGTATCTTGCGTGGCTATGCTATTGCATTAAAAACCATGCGTGAATCAACTGAAATTCACCACGATAAATTTAGTAACGGGATGTAGATCAGCAGTTGTAAGTTCGCTTTGCAGGTTCACATTAATCGTTGCATAAATACTTGCCACATAATTAATGCAACAATTTATATCTGGCTAAAACCCATAGTTATTAACCCGGCCGGGTTAATATTGTGTTCCTGCAAACTGATAATCCAGAAATACGCCAATAAATAACACCAAACCAAACCAGTTGTTATTTAAAAACGCCTTAAAACATAATTCTCGTTGTCGATCTTTTATTAAGTATTGCTGGTAAACAGCAAGCATTGCGGCTGCGGCTACGCCTGAATAATAAAATCCGCTTAATTCTGCCCGGTGTCCAATCAATAATAAGTTCAAAATCAGCAAAATCTGTATTAAACCGATAATCAATCTGTCTTGATTGCCAAACAAAATGGCTGTCGATTTAACGCCTATTTTTATGTCATCATCATAGTCCACCATAGCGTACATAGTGTCGTAAGCAGTCGCCCATAAAATGGTGGCAAGAAAAATTAACCAGGTGATAGTGGTCACTTCATTTGCCTGAGCCGCATACGCCATTGGTGCCGCCCAACCAAAAGCAGCACCTAAGTGTACCTGCGGTAAATAATGATAGCGCTTCATGAACGGGTAACTGACCGCCAGAAAAATACCGACCAGCGACATGATGATGGTCAGCGTGTTCATCAATAACACCAGGGAAAACGCGAGAAGACTGAGTGATGCAAACACAATTAAGGTTTCTTTTTTACTGATTTTGCCACTGGCAAGCGGACGTTGTGCGGTACGTTTTACTTTGCTGTCTATTTTACGGTCAGCGTAATCGTTGATAGCACAACCGGCTGAACGCATTAATATCACGCCCATAACAAAAACAAACAAAACCAGCGGGTCGGGCCAGCCCTGGGCAGCAATCCATAAGGCAATCAGTGTTGGCCATAACAATAGAAGAATGCCAATGGGTTTATCTAACCGTATCAGTTGCGCGTAGAGACCGGCTTTTTGGTATGGCTTGCTTTGTTTGAATGAAGTCGTTTGTTTTTTAAGTGACGCGATCAAGTGTTTGAGTTTTATTGGCAATTTTCGGATTCCGGCTTCCAATGCATCAAGCAAAGGGTGCTTGGCGAGATAGTCAATCAATCTATCCGTTTGCTTTACTGTAAATTTAATAATGAAGAACAAAGGTCGAAAAATAAATCTTAACTGATCTAAAAAAACGCCAAATAATTCTTTTATGAAGGCGCTACCCTGTTGCCAGTAACTTATTATTTTTGGCAGTAATACAGAGGAGCGTCGAGAATGTGGTGGTTTAGACATTAGTGCGATTTTACCTGATTAAAACATGCTTGATTACCCTCTATTCTCTGGCTGCCTCCCAAAATGAGGCGTGATCTGCAAATATTTTATCTTACGATTTATCCGAGTTTACGCCTCTCACCAATCTGCCATGTTATAGTTTTTATGTTGTCTGTTAATAAGTGTGAGAATCGTTATGCGAAATATCCGTTCTTTTGAAACGTTCACCCCGCAAATTGAAAATACTGTGTTCATAGATGAAAGCGCTATAGTAACCGGTAACGTAATTATCGGTGAGGATAGCTCCGTCTGGCCCTGCTGTTCTGTACGCGGTGATATTCATTCAATAACCATAGGCAAGCGAAGCAATATACAGGATGGCAGTATTTTACATGTGACCCATGATAGTGAATATGCGCCGGGTGGTTTTATGCTGACGGTGGGCGATGATGTTACCGTTGGTCATAACGTGGTTTTACATGCTTGTACGATTGAGGATTTGTGTTTAATAGGCATGGGTTCGGTGGTCCTGGATGGCTCTGTTGTACAGTCGGGGGCAATGGTGGGTGCAGGCAGCCTGGTGCCGCCAAACAAGGTGCTTGAAGGGGGTTATATGTGGCTCGGCAGCCCGGTAAAAAAAGTGCGTGAGTTAACAGATAAAGAAAAAAAATTTCTGCAATATTCAGCACGGCAGTATGTAAAACTTAAAAATCGACATTTGGCTTGATTTCAAGCTACAGGGCATCTCT
>CAZYCY010000279.1:0-3761 GCA_964646145.1 uncultured Thiotrichaceae bacterium | reverse complement strand
CTACTGTAAGATTTTAGCACGCAGAAAGTTTAAATACGGTTTTATTGAACATAACAAACTTGATATGATGCTCAGCAGTATATTCAATTATATCTCTATGTTTTATAACGCACATCTCTTGTATTCAATGGCTGGATTAAGTATGAGTCAAAATAACTATAAAAATCAACCAACTGAACTCAACCACTATGGACTGAAAGTCCATAGGTTGCTCTAAACAACGACTGAAAGTCGTTTTGCTTTAACTGGGCACTGAATATCATAAGCCAGATAAATATCACCATGAAGCGCATGGTAAATTCAAAAGAGATATCAATGCCCACTAAAAAATGTGTAGCAGCTAAAGCCTTGCACTAAAGTGCATAGTTTTGACTAGCGAGCTGAGACCAATAAAAAAGCCGATTACGATTAACTGGGCTATAATAAAGGGATTAACTATGTCAACTCAAGCTGATTGGCTGCTGCATTATTGTAATACAGAGGCAAGTTTCCACATAGAACATGGGAACTCAAAAAATTACATTGATATTTTTTGATACAGATCACATACAATATTTTTTTATACTCATATACTGCATCGTAATGACTTCACAAGTTGAAACTACATAAGACATATGCAAGTTAGTAGAATGCAATTTCTCCACGGTGATTTTAGCGGCAAAGAAGCACCGCTACGTCCGCCATGGGCAATAGCCGAAAGTCTGTTTACAGAAATCTGTACCGGCTGTGGTGAGTGCATTTCGCACTGCCCGACACACATTATCAAACAAGCCAGGGCGAATTTTCCGGTGGTTAATTTCTCTTTTGGAGAATGCCTGTTTTGTGAGCAATGCGTTGATGTTTGCCAACCACGCGCCTTGCTCAAAAACAGGTCAGACACAGTATGGGCAATAAAAGCCTCAATCAATGAAAACTCCTGCATCACCTACCATGGCGTGGAATGTCGCAGTTGTTATGACCCTTGCGAAGCCAGAGCGATACAAATGCCTCCGCAAGCAGGTGGCATATCGACACCTATTTTAAACGCCAATAACTGCACCGGTTGTGGTGCCTGTTTTTCAGTCTGCCCGGCACAGGCAATAACCATGAACCAATTTCAACAATCTTAAGGTAAAGCAATGAATATTAGCGGCATACTGGTCAATACATACCCTGAAAACATCACCTCAATCGAACAGGCTCTCGCCACAATAAATGGCGTAGAAGTACACGGTAACAATACAGATGGTCGCATTGTCATCACCCTGGAACAAGACGACACAGACGACATAAACGAGACGATGGCGCAAATTCAAGATGTGCCCGGAGTGATATCCGCCGCTATGATTTACAACCAGTTTGAAGACTCATGTGATTCGTAATAAGAATTAAACACCGATAGATACAAATAAAAAACCACCCATCCTAATACAAAACAAATACGCGCCAACAGGAGATCGAGTAATGAAACTAACACGCAGAGATTTCATTAAAACCAATGCCATTGCAGCAACCGCTACCGCTGCCGGTATTACTATACCAGGTGTCAAACAGGCTTTGGCAAACACCAGACAAGATATTCGCTGGGACAAAGCGCCCTGTCGCTTTTGCGGGACGGGTTGCAGCGTACTGGTGGGTACCAAAAATGGTCGTGTGGTTGCCACCCAGGGCGACCCGGACTCACCGGTTAATCGTGGCCTTAACTGCATTAAAGGTTATTTCCTGTCCAAAATCATGTACGGCAAAGATCGCGTGACCCAGCCGCTATTGCGCATGACTGACGGTAAATACGACAAGGAAGGTGAATTTACCCCGGTCAGTTGGGACAAAGCCTTTGATGTCATGGCAGAAAAATTTAAAGCCGCCTTAAAACATGACATGGCAGTAAACAAGGGCAAAAAACCAGAAGAGATGGTTTCCACCGTTGGCATGTTTGGCTCTGGTCAATGGACAGTATGGGAAGGTTACGCTGCCTCCAAATTATATAAAGCCGGTTTCCGCTCCAATAACCTTGACCCTAATGCACGCCATTGCATGGCTTCAGCCGTTGCTGCCTTTATGCGAGGCTTTGGTTCAGATGAACCCATGGGTGTTTACGATGATTTAGAACACGCAGACGCTTTTGTTTTATGGGGCGCTAACATGGCTGAAATGCACCCAATATTATGGTCACGCCTGACCAACACCCGACTCACCAAAGAAGGCTGTGAAGTGCATGTGCTGTCCACTTTCGAACACCGTTGTTTTGATCTTAGTGATCACAACGTCATCTTTGAGCCGCAAACCGATCTGGCGATTTTAAATTACATCGCAAATTACATCGTGCAGAATAAAGCGTACAACGAGGATTTTGTCGCCAAACACGTCAACTTCAATAAAACCCCAACCGACATCGGTTATGGTTTACGCCCTGAACACCCACTGGAGCAAAAGAAAACCGGCACCGGTGGCAAACTCAGCAAAATTTCATTTGAAGAATACGCCAAATCACTCGAACCCTATACCCTGGAGTACACCTCAAAACTTAGCGGCGTGCCAGAGAAACAACTATTGCGCCTGGCAAAATTGTATGCCGACCCCGACAAGAAGATTACCTCCTACTGGACTATGGGCTTCAACCAGCACACTCGCGGAGTCTGGGTGAATGGTTTAATGTACAACGTGCATCTGCTGACCGGAAAAATATCACTACCCGGCAATGGTCCGTTTTCACTAACTGGGCAACCTTCTGCCTGTGGTACCGCACGTGAAGTCGGCACCTTCACCCATCGTTTACCCGCCGATTATGTAGTGATGAAAAAATCGCACCGTGATCTGGCAGAAAAAATATGGAAGCTGCCAGAAGGCACTATTCCTGGCAAGCCGGGCTATCACGCCGTATTACAACACCGCATGTTGAAAGACGGCAAACTTAATGCTTACTGGGTGCAATGCAATAACAACATGCAGGCCGCGCCCAATCTTAACGAAGAAAGCCTGCCCGGATATCGCAACCCTAAAAACTTTATCGTGGTCTCTGATCCCTACCCAACCATTACTGCCATTGCAGGAGACTTAATCCTGCCGACTGCCATGTGGACAGAAAAAGAAGGCGCTTATGGTAATGCCGAACGCCGTACCCAGTTCTGGCGACAGCAGGTAGAAGCACCGGGCGAATCCAAATCGGATATGTGGCAAGTGGTTGAATTTTCCAAACGTTTCAAAGTCGAGGATGTCTGGCCTGAAGAGCTGATTGCAAAACAACCCGAAGTCCGCGGCAAAACCTTATATGACATTTTATACGCCAACGATCAGATCAATAAATTCCCTGCAGAAACCGTAACCGACCGAGCCGGCAACAAATACGGCAACCACGAAATGGAGGACTTCGGCTTTTATATACAAAAAGGCATGTTTGAAGAATACCGTCGCTTCCAGTTTGAAGGGCCAAAAATTGGTCACGAACTTGCGCACTTTGACATCTATCACAAAAACCGTGGTTTGCGCTGGCCGGTCATTAACGGCAAGGAAACCTTATGGCGCTATCGTGAAGGTTTTGACCCGCATGTTAAAAAAGGTGAAGGCGTACGTTTTTATGGCAACGCCGATGGCAGAGCCAATATCATTACCGCGCCGTATGAGCCGCCTGCAGAAATACCTGACAAGGAGTTTGATATGTGGCTAAGTACTGGCCGCATACTTGAACACTGGCACTCCGGCTCAATGACACGCCGTGTACCCGAACTTTTTCGCGCCTATCCGGACGCTATTATTTACATGCACCCGGAAGATGCCAAAGAACG
>CAZYCY010000278.1:0-3768 GCA_964646145.1 uncultured Thiotrichaceae bacterium | reverse complement strand
TCATAATAACATGATATTTATAGTAATCATGTGTCGCATGGCTCAGTAACAATGGCCTCTAACGCTATCATCTCCGGTGTTTCAAAACTAAGCTGCCCTAAAGCGCCACTACGAATTTCGTGGATAAGAATTTCAGAAGCACGCTGTAAATCAATAATGCCGCCGGCACGCAAACAACCACGTTTTCGTCCGATGTCTTCAAGTAACTGAAACCCTGTTTTTGGGCTTTGTTTCAGTTTATAACGATCAAGCACTTTTTCCGGGTAAGCTGTAATTAAGTAATCCGCAGCGAACAATGCAATATCTTCATAGTCAATTGCAGTATTTTTTATTGCTCCGGTAATCGCAAGGCGATAACTACTGTTTGTATTTTCAATTTTTGGCCACAAAATACCCGGCGTATCCGATAAAGCAATGCCGCCTTCAAGAATAATACGTTGCTGCGGTGACGAAACCACTTTGGTGACAGCAGGTTCATCGCCCACTTTTGCCAGTGTTTTTCCGGCCAGGGTATTGATTAAGGTTGACTTACCAACATTGGGAATACCCATAATCATGATACGAATGGGTTTAACTGCACTGCCACGCTCAGGCAACATTTTACGGCATAAAGTAAGCAAATTTTTTGTTCTGGATTTTTCCAGCACTGACAATGCCTGAGCTTTAACCCCCTGCTCTTTATCAAAATGCTGCAACCACATTCTGATAGTAACCGGATCAGCCAGATCACTTTTATTGAGGATTTTTATGCAAGGGCGATGCTGGCGCAATTCGGCAACCATCGGATTTTCACTACTAAAAGGAAGCCGAGCGTCCATCACTTCGATCACCAAGTCAACATCAGACATGGATTCTTTAATAATACGGCGGGCTTTGTTCATGTGCCCTGGATACCACTGTACTGCCATTTTTATTTACGGGTAGTGAAAAACAGGAAGTTTATATTAGACGTAAGGGGCAATGCCAGTAAGTTAAGCAATAACGCCCGTCATTCCGTCATGTTTTTAGACGGAATCCATCGGTCGGTAAATACAATGCCTGTTATATCAGGCTCTACCAGCCATGGATTCCCGCTAAAGCTTGTGCCCACGCTTGACTGGGTATCATGCGGGAATGACGGCAAAAGTCTTAACTTATTGGCATTGACGTAAGGGGTTTTGTTTTTTTCCGCAAATAAAGGCAAATAAAACGCTTTTCATTTTTTGATTGTATTGTTGCAGGGCTGCTATGGTCTTTACCCTTGTGCTTACAAAAAAACATGCCGAGACCGCTGCACGATAATATTTTTATTTGCCTTCATTTTCGGAAAACATCACTGCTATCGCATCGCATGTTCAATCGCAACGGCACTCATATTCACCAGATTACGCACGGTAATCGCCTGCGCGACAATGTGTGCAGATTTTGACATGCCCATTAAAATAGGTCCTATTGTTACCCCGCCGCCCAGCATTTTTAATATGGTCATCGAAATATTGGCGGCATCGGCATTGGGCATGACCAGCAAATTAGCTACGTCTTTTAATTTTGAATGTGGATACAAACGGTTGCGCAAGGTCACGGATAAGGCAGCATCGGCATGCATTTCACCATCGACTTCTAGCTCGGGATCAATGTTGTGCAGAATAGTCAACGCGGCTCGCATTTTTACTGCGGACTCATCATCAGAAGCACCAAAGTTTGAGTGTGAGACGAAAGCAATCTTTGGTTCTATACCAAAACAGCGAATTTCTTCGGCAGCAAGCAATGTGGTTTCAACCAGTTCTTCAACGGTAGGGTTTTTAGTGACGTGAGCATCACAAATAAACAGAGTTTGCGTTGGCAAGATATGGGCAACGATGGTGGATGCCTGTTTAATGCCTTTTGCTTTACCAACAACATTGATGATGTTGTTCAAGCTATTAGTAAAACCACCAGCAACACCAGCAATCATGGCATCGGCATCTCCCTGTTTTACCATTAAAGCGGCTAATATGGTGTTTTGGTTGCGTACGATATGCTTTGCACCACCCGGTGTGACGCCTTTTCGCCCCATGAGAACATGGTAATAATCAGCGTATGTTGAATAATCTGGATTATGTTGTGGATCAACAATATCAACATCTATGCCTTCTTTTATACGCAGTCCGAGGATGTTGATATTTTCAGTAACAATTTCTCGATTACCAATTAAAACCGGATGCGCTATATCGTCATCAACCACCTGCTGCGCTGCCTGTAAAACACGTAACTCTTCACCTTCAGCATAAGCCAGCTTTTTATTACTGCCCCTGGTGCGATCCATAATTGGACGCATAAAAAAGCCGGATCGGTTAACAAAATTCTGTAATTTATTACGGTAGGCCGAAAGGTCTTTTATCGGTCTGGTCGCCACACCGGTTGCCATTGCCGCTATCGCAACTGCCATGGATAACTCGACAACCAGCCTGGGATCAAAAGGCTTGGGGATTAAATAGTTGGCACCGAACTTATCCGGTTTTCCACCGTATGCCTGTAATACATCATCCGACACTTCTTTCTGCACAAGCTCAGATAAGGCATTAACGCAGGCCAGTTTCATTTCCTCGTTAATAGTGGTTGCACCAACATCAAGAGCACCACGGAAAATAAAAGGAAAACACAATACATTATTAACCTGATTAGGATAATCCGAGCGCCCGGTGCAAATTAAAGCATCGGGTCGAGCCTGTTTAACGTGCTCAGGTAATATTTCCGGCACCGGATTAGCCAATGCTAAAATCAATGGTTTTTCTGCCATGCCAGCTAACATTTCCGGCTTGATAACACCCGGTGCAGACAAGCCCAAAAACACATCACTGTTAAGCAGGGCTTCGCCTAAGGTTCTATATTTTGTCTCAGCCGCATAAACCTGTTTCCATTGATCCATATGTCCTTTACGACCTTTATAAACCACCCCTGAACGATCAGTGACAATAATATTCTCACCTGGCAAACCCGCACTGACTAACTGATTCAAACATGCCAACGCTGCCGCACCTGCACCTGAAGTCACTAAATAAATGTCTTCAATATTTTTACCAACCACTTTTAAACCACTCAGAATAGCAGCAGTGACAATAATCGCAGTACCGTGTTGATCATCATGAAAAACAGGAATATTCATGCGTTTTCGCAAACGTCGTTCAATTTCAAAACACTCTGGTGCTTTTATGTCTTCAAGGTTTATACCACCAAATGTTGGCTCCAGGGCCGCAACAGTATCAACAAATTTATCAATATCAGGCTGATCAATTTCTATATCGAATACATCAATATTTGCAAACCGTTTAAACAAAACCGCCTTACCTTCCATCACCGGTTTAGAGGCTAGCGGTCCGATATTACCCAGACCAAGAACAGCACTGCCATTGGTAATAACGCCAACAAGATTCGATCGTATAGTGTAATCAGAGACTTTGGATGGATCGGCATGTATTTCACTACAGGCACAGGCAACACCGGGGGAATACGCAAGGGATAAATCGTTTTGCGTGGCTAATGGTTTGGTAGCACTAATCTGTAACTTTCCCGGAGTCGGAAACTGGTGGTAGTCAAGAGCTGCCTGGTCTTTGTTTTTTTTCTTATTAGACATTTCGCACCTTTTTTATTGGCATTAAAATACAATAGCGCCGGAATACAACCTATTTGGCCGCCGGGTTAATAATAATTCATGCCTCTGCATTTAATAATTTCAACAGTTTTTATAAACGAAACAGTAACTACTCAGCGTATTATCCAGGTAAGGATGTAGGTTATTGATTTTTCAGG
>CAZYCY010000277.1:0-3791 GCA_964646145.1 uncultured Thiotrichaceae bacterium | reverse complement strand
TAGCTTAACTTAGTCTCAAAATGCGATACTGCCCCGACTTATTGAGAAGTTACTTAATCGTTGCATAAGTAATTAATAAACAGAGAAAAAACATAGGTAATGAATATTAAATGGACCATTGAGAAAAAACGCGGCAATTTCAGAGCGGTTTTATTTTATGAAATTAACCTCGAAGATTTTGAGAAAAAACTGGCGGTGGCAACGGTTTCAATTGTCAGCTCTATTGCCCACATTCCGGATCCACGCCATCGATTTTGTCTGCCCGATACCAATGAGCGGGTAAAGGGCTGGCTTCCTGCTCGTTTTCACCATCTATCGACACCTGGGTTTCGGCGAGGGGAAATACAAAAACGCATTATTCTGCCCTATGTGACTGATAACAAATTTGTCGAAGTCGAAGCATCCTTCAACCTTTTGCGCAGTGAATTTGAAAAAGAAATGCAAGCTGCAAAACAAAGCGAATCGGTTCTAATCCGAAAAGAATTACGCTTAACACAAGAAACCAGCAAAAAAATGGCTGGGGATATTGCGGCACATCGAATGTTGCAACTGGTTGGTGTTTAAAAGGCAAAAACCGAAACAAGTTTTAATATACTCGCTACTCTAACTGTAGTGGTTTTGACCGTAGCTGGCATAAATGTACTCTTCGCACGCAAGGGTATCTATTAATTTGTGAAGATGAATCTTGAGTCCAAAATATGCCATATTTTCGTTGCAAATCTTCGCAATAGCCCACTCACGTGCCCATGTTGATAATATCGGGTGCCTTAAGCTGACCTATTTTGAATCTCAATCTTCACCTCCAGAATAAATAGAGATGCCTATAGACTGAAAGAGCTAACTGAGTAAGTGTCGATACGCTCCGGCTTATGCCATTTTGTAGAGGTGCCTATAATAAAAATGCGGCATTACTTTGTTGTACCCGTTCTCGTACTCGCTTTAACGGGCTGTACTGAGGAGGGAACTTTTGCAGTAGAAAAAAGCCCCACTCCAGAGGAAGAGAGCTGTAACCTTGAGACAAATAGTGTCTCCTTTTCTCAACATTTGCTGCCCATTTTTAATGAGCGCTGCATTGAGTGCCACCAGCCTGGTACGTTTGACGATCAGCGTCCCTATCTAACGGTAGAGAACTGGCTTATGATGAGTTAGTGGCTAAGCTGGCGATTCAGGCTCCCGGCTTCTTTCCTCCCATGGTGGCTGTAGGTAATCCTGAAGACAGCCAGTTATATCGGAAAGTAGCAGCCGACCCCAAGGCAGGAATCCCGATGCCATTTGGCAGTGAGTCTTTAACGGCTGATGAAATATGTGCAATTAAAAGTTAGATTCAACAAGGTGCTTTAAATAATTAGGTCAACAATTTATGAATATAAAAAAATATGTAGCTTATCTATTGGTTTTGTTTTTTCTATACCCTGCCATTTCTGTAGCAAATTTAAATGCAGACCAATTTACTCCTATGGAACGAGTTGGTGGTATTGCCTATGGCAAGGCCGGTTTTTTGTTGGTCGCACCTGATCGAGGTTTTGCCGGTAATCAAAAAGTCAGAAAATCTTTTCAGGCACTGGACAAAAAGCAAAATGCAGAACTGGTTTTTATCACTGACAAACGCATGGAGCCTTACTTAAAACAGGCGCTGAAAAATTTGAAAGATAATAATGCAGAGCAGATTGTTATTTTGCCATTATTTTACTCTATCTCGCATCCGCGATTAGAAATGCTGCGTTTGATGTTGCATCGATTAACTTCAGGGCAGAATATTATTTATGCCCGTCCTTTTGGCAATAGTTATCTTGCAGTAGAGATGTTGTCTGAGCGTTTGCAGGCAATAGAGTTGGAGCAGGCTAAACCCTTGATTTTGATTGCACATGGTGCAACTACAGAGAGAAATCTGAAGCGGATGCATCGGGACTTTACCCGGATAGCCGATGCCGCACTGGAAAATTTTGAAGGCAGTGAGCGTGAAGATGATGCCATAGAGGTTGTTGTTTTACCTGCCCGCAGTAAAAATCATGAAGCACAGAATGAACAGGCGTGGTCAGAAATTAAAGCGTTAGCAGCAGAGCAAGGCGCTAATCAAATATTGCCTTTTCATTTAGGCAGCGAACTGAGCGGCATGATGTCGATTAATGCCTGGGTGGAAGGACGATTGCCTGCATATCTGACATTGGCAGCGTTTGAAGATAATGAAGTAGAATTTTTCTCATTATGGATGCAGCGTGAAGCAAACCGTTATCTGTCAGCGAAAGAAGCACCTTTAGGCATGATTTTTCTGGCGCATGGTGCTGATTTTCACTGGAATCAGGGGATGCGGGATGCGGCTGAAAGTCTGACAAAAAAATACCCGGTCGAATTTTCTTTTTCAATGGCGGATGCGGAAGACTTGCGTCAGTCAGTTGCGAGTCTGGAACAGCGAGGCGTGGGCGTGATCGTTATCGTACGCGTGTTTGGTATGCGTGCCAGTTTTCGTCATGCGGTCGAGCGCTTGATCGGTCTGGATGTTGATGCACCAGAATTATGCATGGTTCCCGATGAAGATGATATACATGAAGGCGGCTGGCCAATGCGCCTGAGAAGCACTGCGCTGGTGGTGACAGAAGGCGGTTTAGGTGACAGCCCGTTATTCGCCAGAGCCATGCTGGAACGTGCCAAGGCATTGTCAGACAATCCAGAAAAAGATACCGTTATCGTGGTTGCGCACGGCAAAGGTTCCGAAACGGCTAATCAGCAATGGCTTAATGTTTTATCTTCGTTGACCACACAAATGAAAGCCATGGGTGGCGATCAGTTTAAAAATATTTTATATCAAACCTGGCAGGAAGACTGGGCGGGTAAACGTGGTGCTCGAATCGAATCGGTTTTATCAAAAGTAAATGCTGCCAATGAAAGTGGTGGCGCAGCAATAATCATTCCGGCAAGAACAACAGGCGAGGGCAGATCAAGGCGATTTTTAAAATCGGCTGAGTTTAAAGCCGGTAAGGGATTTGCGCCCCACCCTTTGTTTTTGGAGTGGATTGAGCAACAGCTGCTTCGTGGTACTGAGACATTAGATCAGACACGTCATGTCTGGTATCCCGATTTGATGATTAATACTTTAACTGCAGACGGGGATGAACAATGAGCACAATTAACTTGAAAAACTTTATTCAAATAGCGATGCTGGGTGTTTTTTTACTGTTTGCCAATCTCAGCTATGCCAGCGTAAAATCCATAGCCAGTGATTTTGAATTGTATTCAGTTGATGGCAAAGTCTCACTCAGTGACTTCCGAAATAAAGTGGTGATATTGTATTTTGGTTATACGTTTTGTCCAGACATTTGCCCAACTTCACTGGCAAGAATAAGTGCCGCATATAAATCACTAACGGCTGAAGAACAAGCGCAGATACAGCCGGTTTTTATATCGCTTGACCCGGAGCGCGATACTAAACAGAACTTAGCCGACTATGTTACCTTTTTCTTACCGAGCTTTATCGGTTTAACCGGAACCGAGCAGGAAATTGCCCGAGTAGCAAAAAATTACAGAATTCTGTTCAGAAAAACAGAAGTAGAAGATGGGCTTGACTATGTTATTGACCATTCATCCATCTACTTTGTGATTGGCAGAGATGGGCAGTTGTTTTCTCATTTGCTGCATGATGTCACCCCTGTGGAAATTGCCGAAAAGTTAAGGATGGCATTGGCAGTGCCACCATTGGAACAGCCTGGCTAGTGTATTCAATACACTACACTAGGAGCCTGACTTACATCAGTCTTCAAGTTCAAACCACGCTTTAGTACGCCTGTGGTCAATGC
>CAZYCY010000276.1:0-3797 GCA_964646145.1 uncultured Thiotrichaceae bacterium | reverse complement strand
CCTTTTCTATTGTACGCTGAGTAGTTACTAAGGATGATACTCAAATTTGTGTTGCTCTACGAATCAATATCTTGCACTCTGATATGCACGATCACTTGCTGGATTTAGGTATAAATCTATCTAACACCGCCCTGTTTTTTAAAAACAGGGCGGTGTTATCTGTAAGGTGGGGCCATAGCTCAGCCTGCAGGCAGCATAAGCTCCTAAAAATTGTACGTGAATTTTGCCCGATAACCGTTTAGAATATGCGGTTCGCTCAGCCATCCTTTGCTTCGTAAGTGTCACATCCGTAGTGCCACTACTCAGGCAAGAAATATACCCAGCTTGAAAAAGTGTATGATGTGTAAGGTTTTTTGAGCTTGTAATTTTGTAACTACTCAATAAGTAGCTACGTAATTTAAATAGTCAACGAGATAGAAATCGCAGTGAAATTAACTGGTGCAGAAATAATTATTGAATGTCTGAAAGCCGAAGGTGTTGATTACGTATTTGGCTACCCGGGCGGTGCGGTATTGTATATTTATGATGCGTTTTATCAGCAGGATGAAGTGCAACATATTCTCGTCAGACACGAGCAAGGCGCAACCCATGCAGCTGATGGTTATGCAAGAGCAACGGGCAAACCTGGAGTGGTGCTGGTGACATCTGGTCCTGGGGCTACCAACGCGGTAACAGGTATTGCTACTGCTTATATGGACTCTATTCCGATGATTGTTATCACCGGCCAGGTGCCAAGCCACCTGATTGGAAATGATGCTTTTCAGGAAGTAGACTCAGTCGGTATTACGCGCCCTATCGTTAAACATAACTTTTTGATTAACGATGTTAAAGACATTGCGATGATATTCAAAAAAGCATTTTATGTCGCAACAACGGGTCGCCCCGGCCCTGTCGTTATTGATGTTCCTAAAGACGTTACGGCTGAAAAAACTGAGTTTGAATACCCGCCTACAATTGAAATGCGCTCATATCATCCGACGGTTAAAGGTCATAATGGTCAAATTAAACGCGCTGTTAAATTAATCAGTTCAGCCCAACGACCCATGATATACAGCGGTGGCGGGGTGATTATAGGTAATGGCTCTGAGCAGTTACGTCACTTTACGCGCACCCTGGGTTATCCAATTACCCAAACCCTGATGGGTTTAGGTGCATTTCCTGCGAGTGATGCTCTATCACTGGGTATGTTGGGTATGCATGGAACCTATGAAGCCAATATGAGCATGCATCATTGTGATGTGCTGATTGCCATTGGTGCACGTTTTGATGACCGTGTTACCGGTAATCTGGATAAATTCTGTCCAGAAGCAAAAATCATCCATATTGATGTCGATCCGGCCTCTATTTCCAAGAATGTAAAAGTGGATATCCCCATCGTTGGTGAAGTAGCCCCTGTGCTAGATGCAATTAATGCTGAGCTAGCGAAAATCACACAAGTTGCTAATGGCGGTGCGCTAGAGAAATGGTGGCTGCAAATTAATGAGTGGCGAGCCCAGGACTGTCTTAAATATGATCGTGACAGCCAAAAAATCAAACCGCAGTTTGTGGTAGAGGAGTTGTTTAAAGCAACCCATGGTGACGCTTTTATTACCTCGGATGTGGGTCAGCACCAAATGTTTGCTGCCCAATATTACGGCTTTGATAAACCGCGTCGGTGGATTAATTCTGGTGGTCTTGGCACCATGGGTTTTGGTCTGCCAGCAGCAATGGGTGTGCAACTGGCGCATCCGGGTGAAATGGTTGCCTGTATTACCGGTGAATCCAGTATTCAGATGTGTATTCAGGAATTGTCTACCTGCTTGCAGTATTCGTTACCACTAAAAATCATCAATTTAAATAATGGCTATATGGGTATGGTTAGACAGTGGCAAGAATTCTTCTATGAAAAGCGCTATGCCATGTCGTATTTTGATGCCTTGCCAGATTTTGTTGTACTGGCAGAAAGTTATGGTCACATAGGCATAAAAGTAGAAAAACCCGAAGACGTGCGTCCGGCACTGAATGAAGCCTTTAAACAAAAAGACCGTTTGGTATTTCTTGATTTTATTACTGATCGTGAAGAAAACGTATACCCAATGATCCCGGCTGGTGGCGGTTTGAATGAAATGATTTTGGTGTAGAGGTTGTGGTGTACGAATTATGGTGTATGAATTATTCAATGAAGAAGCCGTAGAAATGAAACATATCATATCTATATTAATAGAAAATGAAGCGGGTGCATTATCACGCGTTGCCGGTCTGTTTTCCGCACGTGCATACAATATTGAGTCATTAACAGTAGCAACCACCGATGATCCGTCCTTGTCACGCATGACTTTAGTAACCTCCGGCACCGATGAAATTATTGAACAGGTATGCAAACAACTCAATAAACTTATTGACGTGGTAAAGTTGGTTAACTTAACCGATGACATTCATGTCGAGCGCGAGTTGATTTTGATAAAGGTAAAAGCTGAAAATGAACAGCGTGATGAAGTAAAGCGCATCGTTGATATTTTTCACGGTCATATTATTGATATGACGGATACAACTTATATTCTTGAAGTCACCGGTGATAGTGAAAAAATCGACGCACTACTAAAAGCACTTGAACATATCACCATGCTGGAAGTGGTGCGCTCTGGTCAATTGGGCATGGGACGTGGCGCTAAGGGTATGGGATGCAAGCCTTGTTAACGAAACATGCCTCTGCATGTAATGAAAAATATACTTTGTGCAAAGCTCTTTTCGAGCAACATTCTCATTAAAAATTTTAATTAAAACATTTACGGATTAAGTAACAATGAATATTTATTACGATAAAGACTGCGACCTTTCTATCATCCAAAGCAAAAAAGTTTGCGTTATTGGTTATGGCTCACAGGGTCATGCACATGCAAATAATTTACAGGACTCAGGCGTTGATGTTTGTGTTGGTTTGCGCGAAGGCTCTGTCTCTGCAGCAAAAGCTGCGACTGCTGGCATAACCGTAAAATCGATTGAAGAGGGTGTGGTCTGGGCAGATGTGGTGATGGTGTTAGCGCCGGATGAGAATCAGGCAGCAATCTATAAAGAGCAGATTGAGCCCAACATTAAACAGGGCGCAGTCATGGCCTTTGCGCACGGTTTTAATATTCATTTTGATGCGATTAGCCCACGCAGTGATTTAGATGTCATTATGATTGCACCAAAAGCACCTGGTCATACGGTGCGTAGTGAATTTGTTAATGGCGGCGGCATCCCTGACCTGATTGCTATCGCACAAAATTCCTCAGGTAATGCAAAAAATATTGCATTATCTTATGCTTCTGCTATTGGTGGCGGTCGCACTGCGATTATCGAAACCTCATTCCGAGAAGAAACAGAAACCGATTTATTTGGCGAGCAGGCAGTATTATGCGGTGGCACCACAGCGTTAGTACAGGCCGGTTTTGAAACCCTGGTCGAAGCCGGTTATGCGCCAGAAATGGCTTACTTTGAATGTTTGCATGAGTTAAAACTGATTGTTGATTTAATGTATCAGGGAGGCATTGCCGACATGCGCTACTCTATTTCAAATACTGCAGAATACGGAGATGTTACCCGTGGACCACGTATTGTAAATGAAAATACTAAAGCCGAAATGAAGAAAATTCTGGCTGAAATTCAAAGCGGTCAGTTTGCTAAAGAATATCTGGAAGAAATGCATTCCGGTGCGAAGAACCTGGAAGCACTACGCAAAAAAGGTCGTGAGCATAAAATTGAAGAAGTGGGCGCAAGCTTACGTTCCATGATGCCATGGATAAAAGCCAACAAGATAGTTGATAAGAGTAAAAACT
>CAZYCY010000275.1:0-3804 GCA_964646145.1 uncultured Thiotrichaceae bacterium | reverse complement strand
CATTGCTGACAGTCTCAAAATACACAGCCGCCACGGGTTATTGAGAAGTTACATCGAAATCGTTAAATATACCCTATATTCGCCTCATTCGATAAACTCACCTTATGGCTTCTCTGTAATTTTCGCTACGATTTCTATTCTCGGACAAGCTCCTAGCCTGGCTCAGCAAAATCCTAAATACCTGTTACTCCAATTCGAACTGTTTGCCAATAAAACCCGAAGAAACATTGCTATGAGTGAATTAGCAAAAAACTTGACAGCAGAAGACAGGGTAAACATTGCACTTTTTTATGCCTCCCAGAAATTAAAGGCAGGTGAAGTTTATCGCCCGGAACTGGTTGAAAAAGGCAAAATAATATATATTGCCCGCTGCACTATGTGCCACGGAAAGACTGGTTTGGGCAGTGATATAATGCCGAGGATTGCCGGACAATCTGGAAAATATATCGCGAACACACTCAACAAATATAAAAGCGGAAAAATTGCCAGACCACTTTCGGCTATGCACGCCATCGCAGCGACATTAAAGGACGATGATATTACCGCATTGGCTGCTTATCTCTCCGCTCTACATTAAAATCACCATTTCAACAGTTTTAAATTGCTTTACACACCAATTAGAATATTGTTGTAACCTTAATCTGCAGATCATAGCTTCATTACAATCACGTTTTGTGTGAGGCTTACAACACGTTAATAACCCCCTTATCAACCGGTGTTTTTATCGTTACTTTCTTTTACAATATAGCTTTTCAGCTTACTAATTCCCCCATGAAAAAACCTGAACTGCTTTCTCCTGCCGGACTAATCAAAAACATGCATTACGCCTTTGCCTATGGTGCTGATGCAGTCTATGCAGGTTTGCC
Source organism: uncultured Thiotrichaceae bacterium (assembly GCA_964646145.1). Taxonomy (GTDB): domain Bacteria; phylum Pseudomonadota; class Gammaproteobacteria; order SZUA-229; family SZUA-229. The sequence continues at coordinate 2,938 of CAZYCY010000275.1, read as the reverse complement.
CCGTTACAGTTTACGAGTACGGAACAACGATTTTAAACTGCCAAACCTGGAAACAGGTATTAACGAGGCTCACGCGCTGGGCAAAAAATTTTTTGTTGCCACCAATATCCTGCCGCACACTGCAAAAATCAATACCTTTATGGATGACATGGCACCGATTATTGCAATGAACCCTGATGCTTTGATTATGGCTGACCCCGGATTAATTATGATGATCCGAGAAAAGTGGCCGGAAGTGCCGGTTCACCTATCGGTACAGGCGAATACCTTAAACTCACCTTCAGTAAAATTCTGGCAGTCTGTGGGTATTGAGCGCATTATTCTTTCTCGTGAATTATCGCTGGATGAAATTGCCCAAATTCGAGACGACTGCCCTGATATCGAACTTGAAGTTTTTATTCATGGCGCATTATGCATTGCTTATTCCGGGCGATGTTTACTGTCTGGGTATTTTAATCACCGCGACCCAAACCAGGGCAGCTGCACTAACTCCTGTCGCTGGAACTACAAAGTTAAAAATAACGATGGCGATCAAAATATAGAAAATACCGGCGTATGGCAACCCGAGCCTGATGGTAATGCGACTGCAATCGCATCTCAACAATTTCTTCTGGAAGAGCAGGGTCGTCCCGGTGAATTCATGCCTATAGAAGAAGATGAGCACGGCACTTATATTATGAATTCAAGAGATTTACGAGCCGTTGAACATGTGCATCGGCTGGTTGATATTGGTATTGACTGCCTGAAAATCGAAGGTAGAACTAAATCCTACTATTACACTGCCAGAACCGCGCAAATTTACCGCCAGGCGATTGATGATGCCAGCAGTGGCAAAAAATTTGACCCACATCTTATGACAGAACTGGAAAATCTATCACACCGCGGTTACACCGATGGTTTTTTTGAACGTCATGCGCCGCAGGAAATGCAGCGATATCGCGACAGCAGCTCACGCAGTCAAAGACAGATTTTTGCTGGCGAAATCATGGAGTTTGATCGTGATAACAGCCGCATTCTGGTTGATATTAAAAACAAAATCACGGTCGGTGATGAGATGGAATTGTTAACCGCTAATGGCAACCATCACTTTGTTCTGAAAACCATGGCTGATCAGAGAGGCAATGATGTTGCATGCGCGCCAGGTAGTGGACACCAGGTGTGGGTTGATATTGAGCCAGAGATTACTGCCGTTAATTTAGGCTTGCTGTGTAAAAATCTCAATGAAGAAAACGCAAAAATGGATTAAAAACAGCTCGATTGTTACAAAACAAAAAATCATAAGCCTGCTGAAATTGAGCCGTTGCAACAGTGACTAATACAGGAGTTTAGTCTGTAGCCGTTTAGGGAGGCATACCCTAACGTCGCAAACCACCAGTGGCAAAAAGCAGAGCGAAAAACGAACGGCGTTTTTTGCCGTCCGAGTGCCTTTTTCTATTATGTGCTTTTCCCTGATTTTCTACTTGAAATAACAAAAAGTATAGCGCCTATTAGAAACACTATAAAAAGAAAGACAACAAGATGCATGTCAGTATTAAACCCACAAGAGCCGTCTCCAACAATACCGTCTACTGGCTGCATATATAGCTTCCCACAATATAGCCTACCAAGATAAGTGGAAATAATTAATGATGCCCTGTCAATTAACCAAACAAATATAGAACCGATAATTAATGCTATTCCTAAATTTCTAGTATTCATACTTTATCCATTTTTCTACACATAACAGACTAAACAACCTAATCGTTACACCTCGCTATGATGCTTTTCCCACGCTAATTGCAAGATAGACAAACGCTCGGTGGTTTCAGCGGTAGCACCGGGACCGGGCATTAGTTTCAAATCAAGAGCGTCAAGCTCTCGCCCCTGTTGAGACAAAATAGCCACATCCGCAATCTCTTCGCCTGTTGCATGTTCAATAAATTTGATCGGGGCACCATCCAGATGAAGCCAACGATCACCCCACTGCGTGAGTGCAATCAGCGTAGGATAAAGATCGCGCCCCATTGCCGTTAGTTTGTATTCATGCCGCTTCGCACCTTCTTTAATCGGTACGCGTTGTAATATACCGCCATCACAAAGCTTACGCAAGCGGGCAGTAAGAATGTTTCGGGCAATGCCAAGATGCTGTTGAAAATCTTCAAATCGGCGAGTACCAAAAAAAGCTTCTCGCAAAATGAGAATGGTCCACCACTCACCAATCAGATCCAGGGCATTGGCTATCGAGCAGTTCATGTCATCAAGTTTATTGTGCCTCATTGGCACACTATAAGTTCAAAAGTTGCTATTTACAACTAAAAATGATTAAGTTGCATAATAAAACTGTTTTATTATGCAACTTATATATATCTGCAAAGTCGAACCACTTCACATTAACAGGTGACCACTATGCCAAATAAAACATTTTCAGTTGCTTCCGAGCAAAACATATTACAAAACAAAATCATGAACAAACCACACTCAATACCGATAATGCTAAGGCTGTTACAACTAGGGTTCAGGCTTGGCGGTTTCATTGCTCCAGAATTTACCGGGCGTGTCGCCTATAAACGCTGGATTACACCGCCCCACTATAAAACACCAAAATCTGAACTCAATGCACTGCAATCAGCAAATACTCAAGTCCATGAGATTAATAATCTATCTATAACTACCTATCAATGGGGGCAGTCTGGACCAATGATTTTACTGGTTCATGGCTGGAGCGGACGTGGCACTCAACTGGGAGCTATTGCAAAAACGTTAGCCGAGAATGGTTTTCGTGTATTAAGTTTTGACGCACCTGCGCACGGCAAGAGCTCAGGAAAACAAACCAACATGTATGAAATTGCAGATACCATTACGGGGTTAGATAAGATTTATGGGGCTTTTCACTCGGTGGTTACGCATTCTTTTGGCGGCCCCTGTCTAGCGATGGCAATGAAAAACGGATTGACTGCTA
>CAZYCY010000274.1:0-3816 GCA_964646145.1 uncultured Thiotrichaceae bacterium | reverse complement strand
GACGGGACTTTAACCCGCTAGATAAGTTGCCGGTAACGGCGTACGACCTGACCCCGTATTTGTGACCCCGTATTTGGTCATAGGCATTTAATGTGCAAAGGCAAATAAGACATCTCTTGAATCTCACCAAGGCGCGGCAACAGACAATGTACGCTGTTTGTCACAAAGACACCGAATATATGTCGAAAGACCGTTATTTTATCATGCTTAATATCAATTTTATGGCTTCAGGATTAGATGATGTAAATGTAAACACATAAAAATTACTGGACTGCAGGGGAGTAACCATATATTTCCCCAGAATTCCAAGCATCATTTTTGATTCAGGTCAAACCTTGTTTTGAAAGGGGATCTATAATTTACATATATTATTTGGTATTGCACCATCATAAAAATAATTATCTGTGGATATACTGTATGTGCATTAGAATGAAACATGGCTTGTGGGTAGTCGCCATAATGCTATCAATAACTGTATTACCGGTGTTGGCTACCAGCACCTCTGAAGGTAAGTCGAAAGATAATATATACATTGGGATTGATGAGTATGCTTTCATTGCTACCAGTAAACCGGTTATAGATAAACAACCTTCAACGCTCACGACAGATCACAGCAAACTCAAGGCCTTGCAAGGTCCTTTCAACAGCGGACCGGAAGTGACCAGGGTCTGCCTGGAGTGTCATAATACCGCTGGCTATCAATTTAAGCAGAACAAGCACTGGACTTGGGACTACCAGCATCCCGAAACTGGACAATCACTTGGTAAAAAAAACCTGGTCAACAATTTTTGCACTAATGCACGGGGTAACGAAGGCATGTGTGCCCAGTGTCACGCGGGGTATAACTGGAAAGACGATAGTTTTGATTTTGACAATCAAGAGAATATCGACTGCCTGATTTGTCATGAGTCGACGGGTACTTATTACAAAACGCCTACCACCGAGGGCAGTCCTGCCTGTGAAGCGATGTTTGTAGACAGACCCCCAATTGATTGGGCGAAGGTTGCACAAAGTGTCGGCACGCCGGGTCGCCAAAATTGTGGTAGCTGCCATTTCTTTGGTGGTGGTGGCGACAATGTTAAGCACGGCGACCTTTCCTCTGTGCTGTTCGCACCAGACAGGGATGTTGATGTACACATGGATGCCAGTGGGCTAAATTTCAGTTGCATAACCTGTCATGTCGGAGAAGGCCATGAATGGGCTGGTAGCCGATATGAGATGACAGTTAGTGATGCCGTTGGCAAGGGAAAGCCAGGCATGCCACGCGAAGTGGCATCCTGTGCCAGTTGCCATGGTCTCAAGCCGCACGCCATGACTTCCATCGAGGGCTTTAAACTTAACCGCCACACCGACAGGGTTGCCTGTGTGACTTGCCATATACCGGAAATTGCACGCGGTGGAGTAGCCACCAAGGTGGAATGGGACTGGCGAACCATGGGCAAATTAAAAGATGGCGAAGGTTTCAAATTAAAAGAACATGTTCAGGGTGATGGCAGTCTTCGTGCGACCTATAAATCAATCAAGGGCGACTTTAAATTTGACGAAAATTTCGCGCCCATGTATGCCTGGTTTGACGGCACCATGAACTACACCACTATTGATACCCGGTTCGACCCTGATAAAAGTCCGATAGAAATCAACAGTTTTTCCGGTTCTCCTGACGACCCGAACTCAATTCTTTACCCCTTCAAACTGATGAAGACGATTATGCCATATGACAAGGTTAATAATACGCTGGTCTATATGGAGCTCTGGGGCAATACCGATACCTCTTTGTGGGGGAATTTTGACTTTGCAAAAGCTATTGAGGCAGGTATGGCTAAATTCAATCTTCCCTACAGTGGCGAATGGGGGTTTGTAGAAACCTATTCCTATTGGCCGGTCAATCACATGGTTGCCCCCAAAGAGGCAGCGCTGAGCTGCAATGAATGCCATGCAAAAGACGGGCGACTAAGCCACCTCGACGGATTTTACATGCCTGGCGTTGGCAGGCATCCATGGCTGGAGAATATTGGAATATTGCTTGTTCTGGGCACACTGGCTGGCGTACTGGGACATGCGGTTATGCGTGGATTTGCTAGCAGGCGGAGGAACGGTTGATGGAAAACAAGACGACCACAAGTCCTCACAATATTCAGGTATACAGCTTATTTGAGCGTATCTGGCACTGGAGTCAGGCAATTTCTATTTTCATCCTGATTTTTACCGGGCTGGCAATACATGGCACTCATAGTCTGATTGATTTTGGTACGGCAGTCACCGTGCATACGGGCGTGGCTCTGGCATTACTGACACTTTGGGTATTCGCTACCTTCTGGCTTTTTACCACGGGACAATGGCGTCATTATCTTCCCACCACCAAAAATCTGCTAAAGGTGGCACGTTTTTATGCCTTTGGTATTTTCAAAGGTGAACCTCATCCTTATCATAAAACCTATTTACGCAAGCATAACCCCTTGCAGGCACTGACCTATTTGCTGGTCAAAATTGTCATTTTTCCTGCGGTCTGGATTTCAGGCATCGCCTACTTGTTGGTCAGCATCGGGCAAGGTGACTACCTGGGCTTTATTGGCATGGAGTTCATTGCTGTAGTCCATGTCATCTCGGCGATTGCTGTTATGATATTTATCATTGCCCATATCTACCTGCTGACCACCGGACATTCTTTCAAAGATCACGTCAAGCCCATGATCACTGGCTACGATGAAGTAGATTTAACAAGTGAAGAACTTGCCTATATCATGTCGGATGAGCCAAAAAAACTGAAAGTCGATTAAGGCTGCTCCCAATTGTAAGCACCACCCAGAATAAGCCACTATTTGCCGAATATCTAAACCAGTATAACGATTCATTAATATATTTACATTTAAGTAACTTCAAGATCAAATTTCTTCCAACGGAACACAACTGGAGCAGCGTTAATTTCTTTGATTCCTTTGAGGATGTGTTCTTTAAGCTCCTCCTTGCTGGAAACTCGGATATGCCGCAAAAAGGAGCGAGCCATTTTCGAGAAAGCTGATTCGATTAAATTTAACCATGAACCGTATTTTAGGAGTGTGTACATAAATAAACCGACTTGGGCGTGACTCCAGATATTTCATGGTTTCTTTTGAAATATGTGCCGAGTGATTATCCAGAACAATACGAATTGTACTGGTCTTGGGATAATAAGCGTCAAGCTCTTTGAGTAGCTCGATAAACTCTCGACTGCGGTGTCGATCATGCACCTGAGCTAGAATCTTACCGGTATGCAAATCCAGGGCGGCAAGTATGGAAACCGTGCCCAACCGTTTGTATTCATAGTCGCGCCCTACGCCAGGGTGCTGCCCTGGTTTCGGCGGCAAGTCGGATGCAATATTATTCATTTTCCATTCGCAAGGTTGAAACCTTCGCCTTTTAGGCGAACAGATTTATCTCAAATGTTATAACTCAAGTTTCGGAGTTCATTTTCAGCTAAAAAAACCTGTAACTTGTTGATTTAATAATTATTAAGTCTTGGTTAAAGGCAAAAAGTCATTTGTTTGACTTTTAAAATAACTTATTAAAACAGTTACTTACCGGTACTAAACAACACTAGATCATAGTCATAAAATCAACGAGTTAGCTCGATATAGCATCAAAGCAAGTTTTATACTTTAGGTCTATATAACACCACATAACCCCCTAAATATCAATTACTTACAGAAAATAATGAACCCCGAAACTTGAGTTATAATAATCAAATGGATTATCGTTACGGAAGTCATACAGTCTACAATATTGAATATCATTTTGTTTGGGTAACAAAATACAGATACCAAGTATTGCAAGGTGATG
>CAZYCY010000273.1:0-3822 GCA_964646145.1 uncultured Thiotrichaceae bacterium | reverse complement strand
GCGTCCTTACCTGGATAATACGCTGAGTAGTTACAAAATAAAATGCTTATATTCGCGTTTATTCGCGGACTAATACAATAAGGTTAAAAAGCCATCAATGAACGAATACGAAACTGAAGAACAACAAATTGAAGCCTTGAAAGGGTGGTGGAAAGAAAACTGGATTTCGTTAGTACTTGGTCTAGTTGTTGGTGTGTCTGCTTTATTTGGTTGGCGTTATTATGTGGGTCAAGAAAAATTGAACTCAATATTGGCTAGTGACTTATATATGCAGGTAATGCAGCATGTAGAGCAACAGCAGGCAGGGCTAAAAACAGTTGATGCTACAGTTTTCGATATAAATAACCAGTTAATTAATGAATTTTCAGAGACACCTTATGCTGCGCTGTCTTCGCTAATGCTGGCGAAATATGAGTATAAAAAAGGCAATACAGAAGCAGCTGTGGCGCAACTTGAGCTTGCTGTGAAACATGCTAGTAATGATCAGATAAGGCAAATATCTACTTTGCGACTGATTCGGCTCTATATTGAACTGGAAAAATATAGTGAAGCTCAGAACTTATTAAATCAACCACATGATGAAGCTTTTGCCGGGCAGTTTACAGAGCTGAAAGGTGATATGTATAAGGCAAAAGGTGATGTCGAACAGGCTCGTATAGCTTACGATAAAGCCATAGGTTTACAGGGCATGGCAGCTAGTAAATGGCTGAAATTAAAAAGACAGAACCTGGGTGCTTGAGGTTTCTTCGCTGAACTAATTGTAATAAGGTTTGCCTCACGCTATTACCTGTAACTATTTAGTAAAATGTTTATCTATAAGAGTATCTCTATTAATTCGTGAATTTGCCTTTCAATGCGACCATTTTCGAAAAAACAATTTTGCGTTCCCTGATTTAAACTTACTTAAAAATATTTGTGTATACCAATAAAATTTCCCGTCCATATCGATATTTAACATTATTAATATTATTGTTATTTATTAGTGCCTGTGCTGATGAGATCAATCTTGAACAACCTACCGAACTTGTGCCTTTTTATAGTCAATATGAGCTACTGGTTAACTGGCATCAATCAAGTGGTGCTGGTGTAGAAGAGCAATATGTTTTTTTACACCCTTTAATATTGAAGGACATCGCGGTGACCACAAGTCGTAACGGTGTATTAAATATTATCAGTCTCAAAACAGGCAATTTTGAATATGATATAGAACTTAATACGATCATTAGTGCAGGCATCGGTGGCAATGAGGAAGTCTGGTTGCTGGCCTCGCGTGACGCTTATGTCATTGCCGTTGATGCAAAAAATCGAGTTCAACGTTGGCGTACACGTGTACCCAGTGAAGTACTGGCAAGACCGCTTATACATAAAAACGCAGCAATCGTTAGAACAATTGATGGCAAAATCCTTAGTCTTGATCTGGACAGTGGTGATATCCGCTGGCAATTTCAACGTGCAATTCCAGACTTAACCTTACGAGGCAGTAGTGAGCCAGTGATTACACGAGACAGAATTTTTGCCGGCTTGGAGGATGGACGATTGATTGCCCTGTCGCCTGATAATGGCGAGGTTATCTGGGATGTTGCACTGGCTGTACCAAAAGGTCGCTCTGAAATTCAGCGGTTGGTTGATATTGATGGAGATGCTCAACTTTATGGCAGGGTGTTGTATGCTGCTAGCTTTCAGGGGCGTGTTGCAGCCATTGATGTAGAGCGTGGTCAGTTTTTATGGGCGCGAGATTTTTCAACACATACCGGAGTGGTATTGGATGAAAACACTCTATACAGCAGTGATGAAAATGGTCACATCTGGGCGCTGGACAGATTAAACGGTGCCACCATCTGGAAACAGGACAAGCTAGCACATCGACGTTTAACGCGCCCTACACTTATAGGCGACTATCTTGCGGTCGGTGACTTTGAAGGCTTTGTACACTTGCTATCACGTTATGATGGTCGGTTTATTGCACGCTATCAATTGGGTCAATTTGATAATTTAGGCTGGTATCTTGCAACTGGTATTATTGTGCCTCCCAAAGCTTGGTCAGCAGGAGCAAAAGGGGAAAACCAGCTTGTTGTGGTTACGCGAGGCGGCATTGTTTATGTTTTAGCATTACGCAAACGCGATGATGACGTTTAGTTTTTATGCCTGCCACTCCTGCTATTCTTTCTGAACTGGTCATCTCGCTTGTTGTGTCGATCGTGGGTCGCCCTAATGTAGGAAAATCCACCCTGTTTAACGTGTTAACAAAATCACGCGATGCCCTGGTTGCCGATTATCCTGGTCTTACACGCGATCGCCAGTATGGTCGTTTTCCGTTTAAATCACGCGAAATTATTATTATAGATACTGGTGGTTTAAGCGGGCAAAGTGAAGAGCTTGACTCTCATATGGAAAGACAAACACGTTTTGCAGTTGATGAAAGCGATATTATTTTATTTATGGTGGATGCGCGTGATGGTTTAACACCTGCCGACGAAGTAATTGCTGACTCATTAAGGCGAACCGGCAAACACGTTAAACTGATAGTGAACAAAACCGATGGGCTGGACGTGCGCACTGTTGCCAGCGAATTTTTCTCGTTAGGTCTAGGCGAACCAATTTCAATAGCCGCATCACAAAATCGTGGCATTCAAACCATGCTTGCCAGTGCATTAAAAACTTTTAAGGCACACCGTGTTGCATCCAGAGAATGCAAACCAGGCGATGATGCAAATGCAGCGGAACTTGCTGAGATATCAAAAAGCGAAAGTGTGACGCATAACGGTGAAGAAAGCACCAATAAAAGAGTAAAAGTAGCCATAATCGGGCGCCCCAATGTCGGTAAATCTACCCTGATTAATCACTTTTTAGGTGAAGAGCGTGTTGTGGTTTATGATATGCCAGGCACCACGCGTGACAGCGTATTTATTCCTTTTGAGCGCGCTGGTAAAAAATATACCTTTATTGATACCGCAGGCATTCGCCGCAAACGTGCCGTACATGAAGTTATAGAAAAATTCAGTGTCATCAAAGCCATGCAGGCAATAGAGCGTGCCAATGTGGTGATTGTGATGATAGATGCCAGAAGCGAAATTGCAGATCAGGATTTACACTTAATCGGTTATGTTCTGGAAGCTGGGCGCGCACTGGTTTTAGCCATCAATAAATGGGACGGTATGGACGACTATCAAAAACAGTTAATCCATAAAGGCATAGACAAGCAATTACCATTTGTGCGTTTTGCAGAAACATTTTTCATCTCAGCGCTGCATGGTTCAAGTGTCGGTAAGCTTTATGCGGCAATTGACCAGGCCTACGAATCAGCAACAAAAAAATATTCAACCCCAGAACTGACGCGCCTGTTAGAGAAAGCAGTACAGTCTCATCAGCCGCCATTAATTAATGGACGAAGAATTAAGTTGCGTTACGCGCATCAGGGCGGCATGAACCCGCCAAGAATTATTATCCATGGAAATCAGATAAACAAAGTGCCTGCTGTGTACAAGCGATATTTAACCAATTTTTTTAGAAAAGAGCTTAAATCAGTCGGCACCCCGATAAAAATAGAATTTAAGGGCAGTGACAGTAATCCCTATAAACACGTAAAAAAAATTAAATGAGTTGTAAATAAGGGTGAGACTATGGCTTGTCCATTGTTGAAAGAGGTTGTAGTCCAGCGATACGAAAAGTTACCTTTATTTGCGTTTATTCACGTGCATTTGCATAAAAAACTCGGCTCGCAAGAAGCGAGCCGAGTTTTAAATGTATTACTAAGGAGAAGGCTGAATGTCGGGTAATCAGCCTTCTCCTTAGGACTCAGGATCAAATAACTTACGAAACTTA
>CAZYCY010000272.1:0-3846 GCA_964646145.1 uncultured Thiotrichaceae bacterium | reverse complement strand
TGGAGCAAAAAGGCAAGTTAAGTTTCGTAAGTTATTTGATCCTGAGTCCTAAGCGCTATCCTTTTCATTCGACTCGTTAATAATCATAGACGGACTTCTCGCCATCTGGTCGTGTTTTAAAATAACGCAAGGTCCACATATACTGCACCGGGCAAAAACCAATGGCACGTTCAATCGCTCTGTTCATGCTCTCACTGTCTTTTACATCGTCACTGGCAGACAGGTCGTCTATTTTGGGGAGTAAGGTAATCAGATAGTGCCCGCTTTTTTCCTCATAACAACTAACACAGGGCAAAACAACCGCATTACAAGCTTTTGCCAATCGCCCAAGAACCGGAATAGTCGCTTTGGGAACACCATAAAAAGAAGCGAAAACAGAGTTTTTTTCACCTAAATCTTCATCTGCAAAATACCCCAAAATCTTACCCGCACGCACCTCTCGGATTAATGGTCTTAAACCATCCTGACGCGTGAATAGTTTATTGCTGTGGCTTTTATCAAAACGCAACCTGCCATTTGCCACCATCCAATCAATGACCGGGTTACGCATCGGTTTATAAGGTCCGACAGTTTCATAGTCCATTGATATAGCCGCGCCAGCAAATTCAAGCCCGACATTATGGGTTAGCAAGATAATAATATTTTTACCCTGTTGTTGATATTGCGTGATTTTTTCAAAACCGGATTTGTGAATTTTTTTCCTGACCACAGCGTCCGATCGCCACCATAAAATATAATAATGCATCACAGTGCGAAACTGTGCTCGAAAATGCTCAGTCACCATGTGTTCAATTTCTTCTGTTGATTTATCAGGAAAGCACAAGGTCAGATTTGTTTTCGCTATGTTAGAACGCTTTCGATTATTCTTTGCGGCAATACCACCCAACCAGCAGGCAATGCGGTCAATGACAGACATGGGTAGCAGTGTAAAAATATAAAACAGGCTCAAAGCTATCCAGGTTAACCAATAACGCGGATGCAAAAATGATAGTTGAAAACGGTATCTGTCTTTTCTGGATTGTTTAACACTCATAATCCTTTATTTCCGCCAGAAGGCTGGTGTTAATAACACCAATAAGGTGAACACCTCAAGCCGACCAAGCAACATGGAGAAGCACAGCACTAATTTATTAAAGTCTGACAGGCTGGCGTAATTAGCACTGACCTCACCTAAACCCGGCCCCAGGTTATTAATGGTCGCGGCAACCGCAGAAAAGGCAGTAATTTGATCCAGCCCACTAAACATTAATACCAGCATCATCAACACAAAAACGGCAACATAAGCGGCAAAAAAACCCCAAACGGCATCAATAATTGAATTATTTACTGGCTGTCCACCAATTTTTACCGTGACTTGCGCACTAGGGTGAATGAGCCGCATGATTTCGCGCTGCCCCTGTTTGATTAGCAACAATATGCGAATCACTTTCATGCCGCCTCCCGTTGAACCGGCACAACCGCCTACAAAACTGGCGAACAACAAAAGCACCGGAATAAAAACCGGCCAGGCGGAATAGTCTGTGGTAACAAAACCCGAAGTGGTTGCTATCGATACTGATTGAAACAAACCTTCACGAAACGCATCTGAAAAATTATGGTACACAGACTGGCTGTATAATGCATAGATACTCAATGCTGAGATAATAATCAACAAACCAGCGTAAAACTTAAATTCGGCATCGCGCAAAAAAGGCATTAAACTTTTTGTACGTACCACGGTAAAATGCAGGGCAAAGTTTATCGCACCAAGAAACATGAAAACGATAGCAACAATCTCTATCGCATAGCTATCAAAGTGACCAATACTGGCATCATAGGTAGAAAACCCGCCAATGGATACCGTAGAAAAACTATGCACCACGGCATCAAATACATCCATCCCCGCTAACCAGTAGGCAAGCGCACAAGCTATGGTTAATCCTAGATAAATATACCAAAGCGCTTTTGCAGTTTCTGCTATTCGAGGTGTTAATTTACTGTCTTTTACCGGTCCGGGCGCTTCAGCCTTATATAGCTGCATACCACCAATGCCCAGCATTGGCATGATTGCCACCGCCAGCACAATAATACCCATACCACCTAACCACTGTAACTGCTGGCGATAAAATAAAATACTGTGTGGTAAATAATCCAGCCCGGTCAACACCGTGGCTCCGGTTGTTGTTAGACCTGAAATGGATTCAAACAGGGCATCAACAGGGCTTATACCAAGCCCCTGATAAAAATAAAAGGGAATAGCGCCCGCCACACCTAACACCAACCAGAACAGAACAACAACAACAAAACCATCTCGCAAGCGTAAATCGCCTGTTTTATTCCTTACTGGAAAAAACAGCAGAAAACCAATGCTTAATAAGAATAAATAACTATAGAAAAAAGCTTGTGCAGCACCTTCATGATATAAAATACCAATAATAATGGGCGGGAGCAGAGTGATGCTGAATAACATCAAAAACTGTCCCATAATGCGTTGTATGATGGCTAAATGCATGTTTTCTAGAAAAAAGTTACGCCAACCTGAAACAGCTTTTCAACTTCGTTAAATTTACTCTTATCCAGTAAAAATAAAATAAGATGGTCTTCATTTTCAATCACAATATCATGGTGCCCCATGAGCACCTGCTCACCACGAATAATGGCGCCAATGGTTGTCCCTTGTGGTAATTTAATCTGCTCAACGGTTTTGCCAACAACTTTAGAGTTTTCGCTATCACCGTGAGCAATGGCTTCAATTGCTTCCGCAACTCCCCGGCGTAATGAGTGTACTGCCACCACATCACCGCGACGCACATGCGACAACAGAGCGCTAAGGGTAATTTGCTGCGGTGAAATAACCACATCAATCGCGCCTTCGCTTTCCATCAAATCGACATAGGAATGACGATTAATTATTGACATCACTTTTCTAGTGCCTAAACGTTTGATCAGCATTGACGATAAAATATTGTCTTCATCATCATTGGTTAAGGCGCAATAAACATCCATCTGGTCAATATTTTCATCCAGCAGTAAACTTTCATCTGCAGTATCACCATGCAGAACAATGCTGTTGTTCAGGTCGCAGGAAAGTTGTGCTGCACGCTTAGCATCACGTTCCAGTATTTTCACCTGGTAGTTTTTTTCCAATGACAGCGCAAGGCGTTTGCCAATATTGCCGCCACCTGCCAACATGATGCGTTTGATAGGTTTATCCAGCTTGCGAAGCTCGGAGATCATTGCCCGTATATCTTTTCGAGCGGCGATAAAGAAAACTTCGTCGTCAACTTCTATCCGCTCCTTGCCATCTGGCACGATACCTTTGTCACCACGAAAGATGGCTGCCACACGTGAGTCAATGCCCGGCATATGCTTTTTTAAATCTGCAATTTCGTGCCCCACAAGCAGTCCGCCATGATACGCCTTAACCCCAACCAGGCGCGCACGACCACCAGCAAAGTCCAGCACCTGCAAAGCACCCGGATTTTCAATCAAGCGCTGGATATGTTCCGCAATTAACTGTTCGGGGCTAATCAGGACATCTATTGGCAAGTCATTTTCATTAAATAACTCTTTGTACTTCAGGTATTCACGAGAACGTACGCGGGCAATTTTTGTTGGCGTATGAAACAAGGTATGCGCAATCTGGCAGGCAACAATATTCGTTTCATCACTGTTTGTTACTGCCAGCAGCATGTCCGCATCTGCGATACCGGCTTTTTTTAATATGTCAGGATGGGAGGCGTGACCAACAACGGTCTGTATATCAAGTCGCTCGCCTAAATCGGCAAGTAAAGCGGCATTTGAATCGACCAGAGTAATATCATTGGCTTCCGATGCCAGGTTTTCAGCAACGTTTGAACCAACCTG